>DASXST010000049.1:0-3425 GCA_036505835.1 Pseudolabrys sp.
GGAGCAGCGCCTGAAGGCAGGCGAGACGCGGGAGATGGCTGTCGTTTTCTACATCGATCCGTCGATCGTGAACGACCGCGATCAGAACGATCTCAGCACTATTACGCTGTCCTACACTTTCTACCGCCAGCGCGAACCCGACCGGCCGGTGGCAGAGAGCGCGAATTTTGATAAATCCGGACACATTTAGAGCAGATCAAAACCGTAACCAAGACGGCGCGCAAACGTAGAGCTCAATCGCGCCAAGGTGGAGAAGACGAAGATGGCGAATGCGCATGCCAAACCGCTTCACGATTACCATCTGGCCAGTCCCAGTCCGTGGCCGGCGATCGGGGCGACCTCGGCCTTTGTCGCGGCAGTCGGCTTGATTTCGTGGATGCACCAGATGGTTACCTTTGCGCCTCTGGTGCTCGGCGCCGGAGTGATCGGCATCGCTTACACGATGGTGGGCTGGTGGCGCGATGTCATATATGAAGCCGAAGTGGAAGGCGATCACACCCGCGTGGTGCAGATCTCATACCGCTACGGGATGATCCTTTTCATCGCTTCGGAAGTGATGTTTTTCGTCGCCTGGTTCTGGGCCTATTTCAACACCGCATTGTTCCCGGGGGACCCACAGGATGTCGGCCGCCTTGCCGTTACTGGTGGCGTGTGGCCGCCGAAGGGCATCGAGACTTTTGACCCCTGGCACTTCCCGCTGTTGAACACGCTCATCCTGCTGACGTCGGGAACGACGGTGACCTGGGCGCATCACGCACTATTGGAAAACGATCGCAAGGGCCTGATCTGGGGCCTGACGCTCACCATCGCCTTGGGGCTGACTTTCACCTGCGTGCAGGCGTGGGAATATGCGCATGCGGGGTTCCACTTTTCCGGCAACATCTATGGCGCCACGTTTTTCATGGCGACGGGATTCCACGGTGCCCACGTCATCATCGGCTCGATCTTTTTGATCGTCTGCCTGTGCCGCGCCATCGCCGGACAGTTCAAGCCGACGCAGCATCTCGGATTCGAATTCGCGGCTTGGTACTGGCACTTCGTCGACGTCGTCTGGCTGTTTCTGTTCGCCTGCATCTATGTCTGGGGCGGCGGTCACCAGGCCGGCTGACGCTTTTGAATATTTGGGTTTCCCGGACGCTGTGTACCGCGGAGCGGTGCACCACAGTCCGGGGGATCGCCATATACTCATCGTCTGGAACGGTTCCCGTGTGCAGCGCATCACGCCGCTGCGCTTTGTGCTTCAACCGGGAAACAGGAACATGATCACTACACTCTCAGGGGCGATTCACGCTGGCCTCCGCTGCCGCTGTCCGCGCTGCGGCAAGGGCAAGCTGTTTGCGGGCTTCCTGACGTTGCGGCCGCGCTGCGAGGTCTGCGGGCTCGATTATGGCTTTGCCGATTCCGGCGACGGCCCGGCCATATTCATCATGTTTCTCGCCGGCGCGATCGTGGTCGGCGCTGCGCTCTTCACCGAAATCCTGTTCCAGCCGCCCTATTGGGTCCACACGGCGCTTTGGCTGCCCCTGATCCTCATTGTCACGCTGGGGCCGTTGCGGCCGATGAAGGGATTGATGATTGCGCTGCAGCACTATCACAAGGCCGAAGAGAGGCGCTTCGGCGGCGGCGCGCCCTGAGCAGGCCCGGCAAGAGGCGGCGATCGTGCTCGATTTGCTCATCGCTGCCTGCTCGCGTTTTGTATCGGGCTCGGCACCTCACTGGTTCACGCCGCACGACGGGCCTGTGGCTCTCCGCAGCCACGCTGGCGATCGCCGGGAGGAGCCGGGCGTCGTCGAGGACGCGCCATCGCGGCAGGGCATTTGGCCTTCCATGTGAAGCGATCCGCTTTTCTATTTGTGGCACGCGTCGGCGCCCGGCAATCGGGAGCCGAGGTAGTCTGAGAAAGCGATGCCGAGCTTTAGGCAGTTCTTATTGAGACTTCGGCAGCGGGACCGGGTTCTTCGAGAGCGTATCGAGATAGGCGATCACGTCGGCGCGCTGCTTATCGTTCGACAGACCGGCGAAGATCATTGACGTGCCTGGCGCATAGGCGGTCGGCTTGGTCAGCCATGCGTTCAGCGCGTTGAAATCCCAGTTGCCGTTCTTTGATTTCAAGGCCGAGGAATAATTGAAGCCCGGGGTGGAGGCGATCTTGCGACCGACCACACCGTAGAGAACCGGGCCGATCTTCGGGCCCTGGCCCTCCTCGAAGTTGTGACAGGCTAGGCATTGCTTGGCGACCTGGGCGCCTCGGTCGGCCGACGCGCTTGCCAACAACGTGTCGATCGGCACCGCCGCAGCGGCGCCGGCCTGCGGCTTGTCCTCCTTGGCGGCGACTTCAGAGCCCGGTTTGGCTACCCTGGTGGTGAAGCTCCCGTCGATGATATGCACCGTTTGCAGGACCAATGCGGTTCCCAGCACCAAGCCGAGAATTTTGTTCATCCGAAATGCAGCTGCATCCATCGCTGAATCGCTCCCAGCGTTAACGGAGGGCCAGGGAAAACCGGGATTCCCCGTGAATCCCGTGGGCTCCGTCGTTCCTCGATCTGCTCCGGTCACGACCCGTTTTTGGCGGTGCCGGCGCCGCGCAGCCAAGACATGCGTATCAAATGCATGTTCATCGTGCAACGGTACGTTTATCGTGCAAAGATTCGACTGATGCCGGCAGATGCCCGGCGGGGTTTTGCACCGCGAATGTGGTCTCTGACACGCATTGTCGGGTGGGGGGGTCAGCGATTCGGAAGGTCGGGGCGGCTCCGGTTGATCAGATCGTCGAGGACGCTGCGCCAAGCGTCACTGCTGTCCCGTCCCATGCCTTGATTGGTTTTTAAAAATGAAAGTCAAAAACTGTTTGGGAATCAGCTAATTACAAATTGAGGATTGAGTTCATCGACGAGAACGGCGGCGGCCCCGGCGTGCGGCTTCGAAAGCGGCCCCAGAAAAAGAGCTAGGCGCAGGAGACTAGGCATCGCGACGCTACGCGCCTCGATCGCGAATTGCGAAACAAACCCAATTTGGTCGAGGAACAGTGACCGACCCGCGGGTGGTTTGATTTATCTGAGTTCGGCAGGTCGACGAGAATCGCGGTGGCTCCGGGGTTTCTCCCGAGCATCCAACAGTAGCGACGACAACACTCGCTGCGGCTTGATCAAATCAAACAAAGTATGGGCATCTAGGACCGCCAGAAACGCCTCGGTTGCATCACGCAGAGCGCGACGCAGCACGCAGACGCGCTCGATCGGGCAATAGCCTTTGCGTACAAGGCAGCCAATGACACCGAGCTCATTCTCGGTGTCGCGCACCACTTCTCCGATATTGATGTCCCGCGGTTCGCGCTTCAGACGAATGCCGCCGTTGCGACCGCGCACTGTGTCGAGATAACCCTTTTGACTGAGATCGTTGACGACCTTCATCAAGTGCGCCTTCGA
>DASXST010000050.1:0-6014 GCA_036505835.1 Pseudolabrys sp.
TTCCGCATTTACGTGCTACACATTCTGGCCGAGCTTGACCCCCAAGCCGCCGACAACGTCGACGCAGTGATCTATGGTCACTCGCACCAGCCCAAGATCGAGACAAAGAATGGCACACTCTTTTTCAATCCGGGGAGTGCCGGGCCGCGCCGCTTCCGCCTACCCATCACGGTCGGCCGCATGACCGCCGAGCATGGCAAATTGCGTGCCGAAATCATTGAGCTCAACGTCGAGCGTTGACATCGGCTCCGCTCGCACTACTTGACTTGCCGCCCGCGCGCCGGACCGCGACCGCCGCGAGTTCAGATCGCTCATGCGCGGCGCGGCGGCGTGGCCGCTTGCCGCAGCTGCGCAGTTGACGACGCAGCCGACCCAGGCCACGACAGCGAAACTGCGTCAGATCGAGGTGGGCGCGTGAAGCCTATCGACCCAGCCGCTCCAATGCTTCGGTTTCAATTAAGCGATGGCTCGGTTGACCTGATGAAGGCCTTTAGTCTTGGCGGCTTCGAGGGCGTTGGTCCTGGAAGATGCCGCCTACTGACGAGACTTTCGACAAGCGCTACGGTCGATGGTGAAGCCCACCCTCTCGAGTGATCTCCATCGGAGGGCCCCCGTGACTCGTTGTTTATACATTTGACTTCGCGTTATCCCCATGGTGGCATCAACCCCTCCGAATTTTCGGAAACGGAGCGCAACATGACCCCGACCAAAATCATCGCAGCTGCGATCACCGCCGTGCTCATGGTGACTCCCGCGGTCGCACAGGGTACCAAAGTTGCCATTGGAATCTCGGGGTGGACGGGATTTGCACCGCTCGTCCTTGCCAAGGAGGCCGGCATCTATTCGAAGAACGGCCTCGACGTCAGCATCAAGAAAATCCCGCAGGCAAGCCGCCATCTGGCCATCGCTTCGGGCGACGTCCAGTGCGCGGCAACGACCGTCGAGACCTGGATCGTCTGGAACGCCAACGGTGTTGCTACCACTCAGTTGTTCCAGATGGATAAGTCGTACGGCGCGGACGGGATGGTCGTGCGCAACCCTATCGCATCGATCAAGGACATCAAGGGCAAGACTGTGGCCGCCTCGGCACCGGGAACCGCGCCCTATTTCACGCTGGCCTGGTTTTTAAAGAAGAACGGCCTCACGGTTAAGGACGTGACCGTCGTCAACATGGAGCCCGCCCCCGCAGCGCAGGCGTTTATCGCCGGCCAGAATGACGTTGCCATGACTTATGAACCCTATCTCTCGGCTGTGCGCGAGAAGCCGGAAGCGGGCAAGATCATTGCTACGACGCTCGACTATCCAATGGTGATGGACACATTCGGCTGCACGCCCAAGTTCATCGCGGAGAACGAGGCAGCGGTGAAGGCACTGACGAAGAGCTACTTTGACGCGCTCGAACTGATCAAGACGGACCAGAAGAAGACCTATGAGATCATGGGCGCAGACGTGAAGCAGACGGGCGAGCAGTTTGGCAATTCAGCGAAATACCTGCGTTGGCAGGATCAAGCTGCCAACAAGGCCTTCTTCACTGGTGAGTTCAACACATTCAACAAGGAAGCGGCCGATTTGCTGCTTGAGATCGGCGTCATCAAGCAGATTCCCGATCTCGGAAAGCTTGCGGATACCCGCGTTATTCAGTGAGCGGGTCTCCAACGCCTGTCAGCGCCTTTCGTCGCAGCTTGCCGCCTGCCACTGGCCATTCAGAATGGTCCTGTCACGAATGCGGTCATGAATCCAATCTTCTGATCTGGCAGACGAGGAACCGTCTGGCATTGCTGACGGTCCGAGCACGTTCGGGCGCTCTTGACCAGCGCCACACGATATGAAGCCCCTTACGCCCATTTCCAATACTGTCCGCCTAGGGCTCGGCATCCTGTTCTTCGTACTTTTCTTTGCCGTCTGGGGCTATGCCACGTTCGCAGGCTATGTCTCGAAGACTTTTCTCGCTGATCCCCTCACCATGATCGAGGAGGGCTGGCTGCTGCTAACCAAGCACGGCTTCCTCGGCGATATCGGCATCACCATCTGGCGCGTCGTGGGTGGTTTTGTGCTGGCTGCGCTGGTCGCGATACCGATCGGCATCCTGATGGGCGCGTACAAGCCGATTGAAGCATTCTTCGAGCCGTTCGTCTCATTCGCGCGCTACCTGCCCGCATCGGCTTTTATTCCGCTGCTGATCCTGTGGGCGGGTATCGGCGAATTGCAAAAACTCCTCGTCATCTTCATTGGCTCAGTGTTCCAGATCGTGCTGATGGTTGCGGTGACCGTCGCGACCGTGCGCCGTGATCTCGTAGAGGCGGCAATGACCCTTGGCGCACGCGACCGCGGCATTCTTACTCGCGTGCTGATTCCAGCCTCCGCGCCCGACATTGCCGAGATCTTGCGGCTGGTACTTGGTTGGGCATGGACCTACGTGATCGTGGCCGAGCTGATCGGCTCGTCCTCAGGCATCGGCCACATGATCACCGACAGCCAGGCGCTGCTTGCCACCGGTCAAATTATCTTCGGCATCATCGTAATCGGCGTGATCGGCCTAATCTCCGATTTCCTCTTCAAATGGGGAAACCGGCAGCTGTTTCCCTGGAGCCTAGCGTGAGCGAACTGGTCATCGACAACGTTTCCCGTATTTTCCCAGGTGCGCGTCGGCGCGCACCGACGCGCGCGCTCGAGCCGACGAATCTTACGATTCCCGACAACGATTTCGTCACGATCATCGGTCCTTCCGGCTGCGGCAAGTCGACATTGCTGCGGCTCGTCGCCGGACTGGATCAGCCGACTACGGGCCAGATTCTCCTCAACGGCATTCCCGTATCTGAACCAGGCCCCGACCGTGGCATGGTCTTTCAGTCGTATACCTTGTTTCCGTGGCTCACCGTCGCCGACAACATCGCCTTTGGCTTGCGCGAAAAGGGCACACCTGTGCACCAACGCACGGCAATCGTGCGCGAGTGGCTCGTGCGGATCGATCTGGTCAGCTTTGAACATCATTATCCCAAGCAGCTTTCGGGAGGCATGCAGCAGCGCACCGCAATTGCGCGTGCGCTCGCCAACGACCCGGCGATCCTCCTTCTCGACGAGCCGTTCGGCGCCCTCGACAACCAGACGCGCGCCCTGATGCAGGAACTTCTCCTCGATATTTGGGAGCGCGAGCGCAAGACCGTACTGTTCGTCACTCACGACATCGAGGAGGCAATCTTCCTTGCCTCACGCGTGGTGGTAATGACTGCAAGGCCCGGGCGGATAAAGGCCGATGTGAGAATCGACCTGCCGCATCCACGTCGTTACACGATTAAAACGAGCCCGGAATTCTCGGCGCTCAAAGCGCGGTTGACGGAAGAAATACGGGCGGAAGTCGTGCTAGCAGACACAGCCGATCGCATGTCGTAATGCTAGCTCAGGCTCGGGAGCTTCAGGCCGTGCGCCTTCGCACATGCAATCGCTTCATCGTAGCCAGCATCGGCGTGTCGCATGACGCCAGATGCGGGATCGTTCCATAACACGCGCTCGATCCGTTTCGCTGCTTCCGGCGTGCCGTCGCACACGATCACCATGCCGGCGTGCTGGGAGAATCCGATACCCACGCCGCCACCATGGTGGAACGAGACCCAAGTTGCACCCGAGGCGCAGTTGAGCAGCGCATTGAGCAGCGGCCAATCCGAAACCGCGTCGGAACCGTCTTTCATCCCCTCAGTCTCACGGTTGGGACTCGCCACCGAGCCCGAGTCGAGATGGTCGCGGCCGATCACAATCGGTGCAACAAGTTCCCCGCGCGCCACCATCTCGTTAAAGGCAAGGCCGAGACGATCCCTGTCACCAAGTCCGACCCAGCAGATGCGTGCGGGCAGGCCTTGGAATTTGATCCGCGACCTCGCCATGTCGAGCCAATTGTGCAGGTGCTTATCGTTCGGCATCAATTCTTTGACCTTGGCATCGGTGCGAAAAATGTCTTCCGGGTCGCCCGACAGCGCTGCCCAGCGGAACGGACCAACGCCGCGGCAGAACAATGGGCGGATATACGCGGGTACGAAGCCCGGAAAGTCGAACGCGTGGTCAACCCCCATTTCATGTGCCATCTGGCGTATGTTGTTCCCGTAATCGAGTGTTGGCACGCCGCGGCTCCAGAAGTCGAGCATCGCACGCACGTGGACGGCCATCGACTCCTTCGCGGCGCGCGCGACCCCGCGCGGATCGGTCGCACGCCGCCCCTCCCACTCCGCGAGCGTCCAACCACCTGGTAGATACCCGTTAATCGGATCGTGCGCCGAGGTCTGGTCGGTAACCGCATCGGGCGTGATGCCGCGTCGCACCAACTCAGGCAGCACCTCCGCGGCATTTCCGAGCACGCCGACCGAGATCGGCTTCTTCGCGCGGGTGGCCCGCTCGATCATCGTCAACGCCTCATCCAGATTCCGGGCGCGGGCGTCGAGATAGCCTGTGTTGAGCCGCATCTCGATGCGCGATGGCTGGCATTCGATCGCCAGCAGCGACGCGCCCGCCATTGTGGCCGCTAAGGGCTGCGCGCCACCCATGCCACCGAGGCCGGCGGTGAGGATCCATTTGCCGGCGAGGCTTCCGCCATAGTGGCGCCGCCCGAGTTCGGCGAAAGTCTCGTAAGTGCCTTGCACGATGCCCTGCGAGCCAATGTAGATCCATGAGCCCGCGGTCATTTGGCCGTACATCATGAGGCCTTTGCGATCGAGCTCGTTGAAATGGTCGAGCGTCGCCCAGTGCGGCACCAGGTTCGAGTTCGCGATCAGTACGCGTGGTGTGTCCGAGTGCGTGCGAAACACGCCCACCGGCTTTCCCGATTGGACGCAAAGCGTCTCGTTAACTTCGAGGTCACGCAACGACCTGACGATGCGATCAAAGCTTTCCCAATCGCGGGCGGCGCGGCCGACGCCGCCGTACACAACGAGTTCCTGGGGCTTCTCGGCAACTTCGGGATCAAGGTTGTTCATCAGCATCCGCATCGGCGCTTCGGTCAGCCAGCTGCGGGCGGAGATTTTTGGACCGCGGGGTGCCCGAACTGTGCGTGCGTTGTCAAGGCGAGTGGCCATGTGATCCTCTTCAGGAACGCGCAAACCCAAGGCAGGCTTCGAGGAAAGCGCGCAAGGTCTGCTGGATGGGCTTGGCGAAATCGGCATCCCAGGGCGGGGGCTCGCTCTCATCACGAAGATAGCCACGCATTTCAACGCGCACACGCTCGAGTGAAGCGCTGGACTTCATCGGCGCATGGAAGTCAACAGCGTTGCGCCGCCGCCAGCAATTCGATCGCGACGTCGCGGCGTTCTCCACCATGGCGGAAACGCGTCGCGCGCCGTGCGCGGCCATCGACACATGGTCCTCCTGGTTGGCAGAGGTCGGGATCGAATCGACGCTGGCCGGATAGGGGTGCTGCTTGTTCTCGGCGACCAGTGCTGCGGCGGTTATTTGCGCGTTCATGAATCAGAATTGAGGCCTGACTGCGGTGTCAGAAAAGCGGGCAGACCTGAGAGTGTTGCCAACGTCGTCCTGCCTGGGAGGGCGCCACTGGCTAAGGCGGACAGTAACTCGTTCACGACCAGTGGTCCTGACCCCCTCGGGTCACCTATGGCGATCCTCTTTCCCCCTGGCGGGTCCCCTCGTCACCTACAACATGTCCCTCAGGAACCGTACTACCTTCGGACCAGCGAGGCCACCGAAGCTAGTATCGTCCACCGGATCAGTGACGAAGAAATGCCCTGCGCCCGGAATAACGACCGTGCGCGCGAAGAAGCCAGCGCGTTTTAGCGCGGCAAGAAATGCGGTGGACTGCGTCGCCGGATCGACGATGTCATCGTGATCGCCATGGATCAGCAAGAACCGCGTCGGGTTCTTGTCGGCGGTCGTGTAACTGATCGGCGAGGCTTCGAAAAAGATCCGGCGATTTGTGTAAGGCGCCGCTCCGAGAAATTTTTCCGAGATGTTATCCCGTGGGCGCGCCAGCAGGTCATGCTCCCATTGCGCCAGCATGTCGTAAACACCGTAGAAGC
>DASXST010000051.1:0-21627 GCA_036505835.1 Pseudolabrys sp.
GATGTACTGCTTCCCGCCTTCGCTTTTCTTCGTGACCTTCTGCTGCTTTGTCGTCTTGAGCTTGTCGTTTGCATCAGCCTTGGCGCGCAGCCGCTGAACGGAGTCCATCACATCAGTCTGCTGTGCGAGCACGGCATCGCCAAGTTTCTGCGTCCAGTCGAGCTTGTCGCTCATCATCTTCAGCACGTCCGGCGTTGCGGTGAGCGACTTGATGCTTTCGTCCCACCCCTGCTTGTCGACTTCCGCCTTCAGCGCGTCGCCCTTGAGATTCTTGTTCTGCTCGACCCAACGGGCCGCCTGCACGGCCTCGAGCGGATAGGTCGAAGCCATCAAGACCTCGGCCAGCAATGTGTCCGGGTACAGTGCAATGGGAGAGACCAGCGCATCGATCTGTTCGGGCTTGAGCAGTTGATCGCCAGACGTGCTCGCCGGCGCTGTCGCCGTTTGGGTCTGCGCGCTTGCTCCCTGTGCGATGACAAGAAACAGGGTAAATGCGACTAATTGCGTGACGAATTTTGGCATGGCCACTCCCTCGGTTCGCCCCGTCACGGACGCGAGTTGACTGGCCTCAAGCCTAATTAAAGGGATAGGACTGATCGAGTTGGACGGAGGTCCAATATCCACCGGGCGGGGAACTAGGGATTCGGAAAGATCGTCTTCCAGTCCGCCTTCATATCTACCACGGTCCAGCCGCGCTTTTTCGCTTCGTCCAGCGCCTTGTCGAGCCTGACGATGCACGAATTGCGGTCATACGCGTATTCGCGCTCGGCATCGCGGTGCACGATGCCCATGAAGCGCGCCCCGGGGTGCGCGGCAGTCCATTGCAGCATCTGCAGGTCGCCGTCCGAGTTGCCGAAGGCGAAATCGGATAATGCCCGATGAAACGATTGATGCCGACCGGCTTGCCCGGACCGTCGTCGATGAACTCGACTTTCGGCAGCTTGAGCAGCTCTGTACTGCCGTTTGGTTTTAGCTCGAATTTCGTGACGCCGGACGAGCCGACGACCTGCTCCGGCGGGATGCTATACATCTTTTCCGTCCAGGGCCGCATGAGTTCGATGCCGCCGCCGGAAACGATGTAGGTTTTGAATTGGTTGGACCGCGGATACCTCATCAGCTCAAGCATCGGTTCGTAGACGAGATCGGTATAAGGACGTTTGAAACGCGGATGCTGCGCGGTGGCGGTCCACTCCAACACTTCCTTGAAAAATTCTTCCACGCTCATGTCGCTCTAGGTCGCCGCTACGATTGCGAGCAAACCTTTCTCGCCCTGCTCGGCCAGGGCTTTCATGTCATGTTCGAGCAGTGCCTTGAACGGCTGCTTCGTCTTCCATTCCGGGTGCTGCGGCGCCATCGCCTTCACGCGATCAAATGCGAAGGCAAGCTGGAAATAGAGCGGCTGCTCGCACCACAACGTACCGTCATTGTCGAATGTGGCGATGCGCAGCTCGGGCGCCACGAAATCCGGTGACCCTTGCGTCGTCACCCGCGCGACGAAATCCGTGATCGATTTCTTCGTCGCGCCTTCGTTCCACGAGGAAGGGGATCCGAGACCTGCGCGAGTGCGCTGCCTGCAAGGCTGGTTGCAAGCAGCGTCGCCAGCAGCGCGCGGCGACTAAAATACGCCCCACGCATCAGGCCACATGTGGAGTGGTCGGACGAACCTCCGGACTAGATGGACTGAGCGAAGGGCTGTGAGTGCCATTGCGCCGGAAATGATCCAGCACGAACACGCGGATGGCGGACGACAGGTTGCGCTTGTTCGGGCCGTGATCGATGGTCCCGACCAGTGCGGACACGGTCACGCCTTCGCGCGCTGCGATCTCGCGCAATCCATCCCAAAACTCGTCTTCCAGCGAAACGCTCGACTTGTGTCCGTTGCGTATGATCGAGCGCTTGATGACGGGTGAATTGTGCGCGCGGTGGCCAGGGTCGCGAGCCTCGGAGATCGGCGTAGCAGACGGGACAATTGACTTTGACATTTTTACCCCACACCTGGTTTTTCGATTTCGGCATTAAACGCCGGGCAGGTGTGATGATCGAGTTGGACCATGGGCCAACGCCGAGGGGGCCTAGTCAGAATTCATTAATATTTTTCGTGCCTTAGCCAGCTCGCGGCGTGCCTCGCCTGTGACTGACGGAAATTTGAGGTTGAGGCTGTCCAGGGCATTAACGATTTCGGCAGCGACCACAAGACGGGTGAACCACTTATTGTCCGCGGGCACCACAAACCATGGCGCCTCCGGCCTGCTGGTGTTGCGGATCAAGTCCTCGTAGGCGGCCATGTAATTGTCCCACAGCTTTCGCTCCTCGACGTCGCCCATCGAGAATTTCCAGTTCTTGGCTTGGTTGTCGATCCGTTCCAGAAACCGTCGTTTCTGGTGTTCTTTAGAAACATGCAAAAAGAATTTCAGGATCACTGTGCCGTTGCGGGCAAGATAGCGCTCGAATGCGCGGATATCCTTGAAGCGCTCCTTCCAGATGTCCTTGGTGACAAGCTTCTTGGGCATCCTTTGTTTCTCGAGGATTTCCGGATGAACGCGCGCCACCAAGACTTCCTCGTAGTATGACCGGTTGAAGATCCCGATCCGTCCGCGTTCCGGAAGACGCCGGCTCGTTCGCCACATAAAATCGTGATCGAGCTCCTCCTGGCTTGGCTGCTTGAACGAATGCACCTCGCAGCCTTGCGGATTGACGCCCTTCATGACGTGTTCGATCACGCTGTCCTTGCCGGCCGCATCCATGGCCTGGAAGATCAGCAGCACCGCCCAGCGGTCCTGCGCATAGAGCTTCTCCTGTAGATCGGACAGGCGCTCGACTCCTTCGGTGAGCAGGTCCTTGGCTTCCTTCTTGTCGATGGCGAGCTTGCCGGTGTCGGAGGGATCCCATTCTTCGATTCGGAATTTGTCGGGGTCATCGACACGATACTTTTTTGCGAACTTGGTAAGGCTCATGCGGTGCCTCTTGCATCGGTCATCGGGCGACGGGGCGTCGCAGAGGATTGACCTGCGGGCGTGACATTACAGGATTAAGGCCACCGATCTAGAATTTGAGGTCGCTGAGAACTATTTGCTGCCAACGCTTTCAAAGCTTCGCTGCAGATTTTCGACCATCTGATCGATGCTAAAGCTCGAAGGCCGCTGGCTCGGCGGATATTCCTTAAAGCTTTCGAGGAATCTGGCCACGACCGCGGGTGCTGCGATGAATACTCCCGCGCCGTCCGACATCAGCCAGTCATAATAGGTGTTTGACGTGACATCGGCCCGTTCAAAAGGGTCGGACCGCAAATTGAACAATTTCGGAACACGCAACGGCGTGAATGGTTCGGCCCATATCCGCAGCGTACCTGTCGCTCGCTGCTCCTCGAATACAACTTTCCAGTTCTCATAGCGCACAGCGACAAGATCGCCGTCATCGTTGAAATAGATGAATTCCTTGCGCGCGCCGGCAGGCTGCTGTCCCGTCAGATACGGAAGCTGGTTGTAGCCATCGAGATGCACCTTGAAGGTTTTGCTGCCCGCCTGATGGCCCCTGAGCAGCTTGTTCTTGATATCCGGATCACCGGCGGCTGCCATCAGCGTCGGCAGCCAGTCGAGTCCGCTGATCATCTCATTTGATACCGAGCCGGGCTGAATCCGCCCCGGCCAGCGGATCATGCAGGGTACGCGGAACGCGCCTTCCCAGTTGGTGTTCTTCTCGCTGCGGAACGGCGTCGTGCCGGCATCCGGCCATGAATTCTGGTGCGGGCCATTGTCGGTCGTGTAGATCAGGATGGTGTTATTCGCGATCCCGAGATCGTCTACCGTCTTGAGGATGGCGCCAATCGTCGCGTCATGTTCGATCATCCCGTCGGCATACTCGGTTCTGGAATTCAGCCCCGGCTTGTCGCGGTGGGAATCCCGCACGTGCGTGCGGAAGTGCATCCGGGTTGAGTTGAACCAGCAGAAGAACGGCCGGTTCGCCCGAGCTTGTCTTTGCATGAAGTCGATCGCGGCGGCCGACGTTTCGTCGTCAATTGTCTCCATGCGCTTCTTTGTAAGCGGACCGGTATCTTCGATCTTGCCGTCGGCAGAAGTCCGGAGTACCCCGCGCGGCCCAAATCTTTTGCGAAATTCTGGATCCTGCGGATAGAAGCGGTTCTCCGGGTCTTCTTCGGCGTTGAGATGATAGAGATTGCCGAAAAACTCGTCGAAGCCATGATTGGTCGGCAGATACTCATCCTTGTCGCCAAGGTGGTTTTTGCCGAACTGACCGGTGGCGTATCCGAGCGGCTTGAGCAATTCGGCCAGCGTCGCGTCGCGCGCCTGCAGACCCACGGCCGCTCCCGGGATGCCGACCTTTGAAAGGCCGGTGCGCAGCGTGCACTGACCGGTGATGAACGTCGAACGGCCGGCAGTGCAACTCTGCTCGGCATAATAATCGGTGAACATCATACCTTCGCGGGCAATTCGATCGATGTTGGGCGTCCGATAGCCCATCAGGCCAAATGAATAGGCGCTGATGTTGGTCTGGCCGATGTCGTCTCCGAAGATCACCAGGATGTTCGGCCGCTGTCCCGCCGGCGCAGGTGCCGGCTGCTGTGCTTGCGCCTGCGCCGGACGTTGTTGCGCTTGCGCGCTCGCGCCGAAGGCCGAGGTTGCTGCAAGGGTCGTGCCTCCGAGCAGGATGTTTCTTCGGTTGACGGTAACCTTCCGGCTTTGGCCGTCCTTCATGCTCATCGTTCTCCTCCTGCCATACAATTGAAATGTGAGCGGCGAGTGAACACTGCGAGGTTATACTGTTCGACTCATTTGCCTCCGACCGTAGCCGACGCATCGACAGGCTTCACGGGCGGCGGATTCCAAAGTCCGGTCAGCGCCTCCGACTTCGGTGCATAGAGACGCATGGTGAGATTGAACGGACGCCTGGGCGCCGGCAGCCAGTTGGCTTCGCGATCACTGCCGGGATTTTCATTCTGGATGTAGAGCGTCAGTGACCCGTCGGCGTCGCGTTTGAAGGGCATCCAGCTGCTGACCGCAAAGCGATTGATCGGATTTGCAACCTGGAAGCCTTCAGGATCGTAGAGCGTGACCGACCAGAACGCCTCCACCGGCGGCGCGTCTTCTTTCGTGAAACGAATGACATATTTGTTCGCGCCATCGAGCGGCTTGCCGTTTTCGTCGCCAAGATTGAGCGGATAGACAGCATCCTCGGGAACATTTGCGCCTAGTCCAGCCTGCGCAACGATGGCTCGTTTCAAATAATAGTTCCCGTACACGCCCATCGTATCCGTGTTCATCGACCAGTTGTTTGCCACGCGCGCCATGCTCGGGGTTTTCCATTCCATCAGCTTCTGGGCGGCGGCCGGTGCATCGTCGATGGCCTTCCGCACCGTCGCATCAAGCCTGGAAACGTCGAAGCTCTTGCCGCGCTCAAGACCGATTCGTTTCATGCGCGCGATGATCGGCTCATCGGTGATGTGCGCGGGGTGCAGCTTGAGCAGCTCGGCGGCGTAGGCGAAAAATTTATCGCCCGCCATCGTGTCAACCTGTTTCTTTGGCGGTGTTTTGACGTCGACGCTCGGATCGATGGTCTGCTTCACTGCGACCGGAGGCTTGCCCCAGCCGGACAGCGGCGTGATTTTGTAGCCCTTCTGAATGTCATGAACGGCAGCGTAGTCGGGTGGCCCATCCGTCTTCGTGCGGCCGATGATCCAGACATAAGGCGTCGGCGCATTGATGCGCGTGAAGCCCTCTGGCACTTTGCCATTCCAGCCGGGAGGCACGAGCAGGAAATTGGCCGCCTTGGTGCCCGTCGTGCGCCAGCCCGGAGAGGCGAACACGTCGGTCCACATGTCGAGCATCGGCAGCAGGTAGTAACGGCCGCCGGTGTCCGGCGCCGAAATGACCATCGGCTCGCGCGTGAGATCCAGCCAGGCGCTCGAATACAGCGTATCGAAATTGGGCCGTACGACGACTCTCATGTCTGCCGTCGGGAAAGCCTGGACGTTGTCGAACGTATTTGGCGGACCGCCGATTCCTGCGATCTTGGGATCCGAGTTGATCATCTGCTTGCGCGTGAGGTCCATCGTCACGAGTGGGTAGAAGTAAAGGTACGCGTCGGTCGCGATGCTGCGCGCTTCCGCCTCGCTGATCGCAGGCGTGGTTTGTGCGCTTGCGTGGGGCGCGGTGGTGAGAGCCGCGAAAAAGCTCAGGGACAGGGCCAGTGTGGTTTGTTTCATGACAGATTCCTTTCACGGACGACGCAGCGAAATCCCACGTGGCTCGTCGACGTGTCGACAGGCTGCGCATGGCGCGAGGCGGGACGGTAGCGGCGGCAATAGTTCGGCGCGCAGAGATGCGAGCCGCCTTTCAAGACTTTGCGGGGAATTCTGATGTTAGGCTGGCAGGTATCGTAACTGTCGGCTTCGGATCCACCGCGCGGATTTTCGGGAATGCAGCAGGCCTTTGGCGCATCGGCCTGATGCTTCGGCGAGTACCAGTCGCTGGTCCATTCCCATACGTTGCCGATCATGTCGTAGAGGCCGTAGCCGTTGGGCGGAAACGCAGTCACCGGCGACGTGCGCTCGTGACCGCCCGGACTCCGCTTCTGATGCGGAAATTCGCCTTGCCACGTGTTCGCCATCTGCCGATCGCCGGGCATGAACTCATTGCCCCAGGCAAACTCCGCGTCCTCGAGGCCGCCGCGCGCGGCAAACTCCCATTCGGCTTCGGTCGGCAAGTCCTTTCCGGCCCAGCGCGCATACGCCAGCGCATCGGAATAAGCGACGTGCACGACAGGATGATCGTCGAGCCCCTTGATATTGCTCTTCGGCCCATAGGGGTGGCGCCAGTTCGCGCCTTTCAGAAAAGTCCACCACTGACTCCAGTCGCGCAGGTCGACCGGACGGTTTGGCGGCGTGAAAACCAGCGAACCGGCAAACAGCATGTGCGGTAGCGCGCCCGGATAATCTTTCGGATCCGGCGGAATCTCCGCAAACGTAACGTGACGAGTCGCGTTGACGAATTCCTTGAACTGGCGATTGGTAATCGGCGCGCGCTCGATCCAGAAGTCGTCGATGGTCACTCGGTGGATCGGCGCTTCCTCCGGATAGTGCCTATCGGACCCCATGCGGAACGTGCCACCGGAAATCCGGACCATGCCTTCGGTGTCGGAATTGCCAGGCCTGGAGTTGTCGTGACGGCGCAGGTCGACCTCTGATTCAAGCCCTACGAAAGCTCCCATGCCGGCAAGCTTTGCGCGAGGCCAACAGGAGGTCGAGTTGGACCGTAGTCCAATTTTACGGCTGCAAAAATAAGAACCCCGTCCAACGCGCGAGGCGACTGGGGACGGGGAGGAGGGGGGATGTCGCCTCGCGCGTGTCCATGAGGCTGGCAAACCACAATGGATCTCTGGAGCCTGTCAGTGTGTACCGCCGCGACCCTCCTGTCGATTGGACCGTGGTCCAATGTGGCAACATGACTGTTACATTACGCCCGCCTAAACGCATGTCTGTGCAGCGCTTTTCAAGCATTTTCGATGACTTCGATTGGCTGTAATCTCAGCCGCATAAAATTAATGTGATCGGGTGCCGGCCAATGAATGTCCTCGCTCCTGACGCTGCGATTGAAGGCCGGCACAGCCGGGCACCGCACGAGGACTGGGCAAAGACTTTCCGCAACGCACTGATCGTGGCGGTCGCCTATTATATCGGCGCCGAAATTGCATTTCTCATCGGCACGCTTACGGACAGGATTTTCGCCCCTTTCTGGCCGCCGAACGTCGTTCTGTTTTGCGCGCTCTTGCTCAGCCCGCCTCGACAATGGTGGACCTATATTCTTGCGGCGTTTCCAGCGCACGTTGCGGCCGAGTTGCAGGTTGGAATGCCAGCGGCGCAGTTGCTGGTTGCTTTTGCGACGAACTGCTCTGTGGCTGTGACCAATGCGTTCATTCTGCAGCATCTGCAATTCGACCCTCCCTGGTTCGGAAGCATCCGCAAAGCGACCACCTATGTCTTCGTTGCAGCTTTCGTTAGTCCCGCACTTTGCGCTTTTGGCGGTGCGTTTGTGCAAATTCTCGGCGGCGGGTCGATCGAGAACTACGGTGTGTACTGGGCGCGCTGGTACGCGTCCAATGCTTTGGGCAGCCTCACGCTCGCGCCGATCGCGCTCATATGCATCGAACGGATGGGCTCTTTTACGTTCGCTCCAACGCTTCGGCGCGTTGAGGCCATATTGGTCGCGACCGTTCTTGCGGTTACGTGCCTGTTCGCGTTCAAAGAAGACAGCTCGATCGCAAGCGGCTATGTCCCGGCGCTTCTGTACCTGCCTTTGCCAATTATCGTCTGGGCTGCCGTTCGCTTCGGCGCCGCAGGCGCCAGCGGCGTGATCATGGTGATCAGCCTCGCGCTGATCTGGCGCACGCTGAATGGTCACAATCTTTTTGATGTCGGGAATGCAGAAGCGAATGTCTTCGCCATGCAGCTGTTCCTGATCGGCTTGTCCTGTCCGGTGCTCCTGCTGGGCGCCGCCATCGAAGAAACGCGTCACGCCGAAACGGTCACGCGCGAACGCGAAGAGCGGATCTCGTTCGCCGCCGCATCCTCGAGCGTGGGTCTCTGGCAGTATGACCTTGCAACGGACAGCTTTTGGGCCACCGACTATTGCCGCACATTGTTCGGCTTGCCTTCCGGCGTTCCCCTGGATCTCGACAGATTGCTGAATCGTATTCATCCCAACGATTTTCCAACGGCCCATGCAGCGTTCCAATCGGCCATCGCGCGCGCGGCACCGTTGGAAATCGAATTTCGCGTGCAGGGAAGGGACCGTGGCTATCACTGGGTCTCCGCCCGCGCCCAGCCGGTTTTCGGCGACGATGGTAACCCGACCGCGATGACTGGAGCATTTGCCGACGCGACGTCGCGCAAGATAGCGGAATCCGAAGCCGACATGCAGCGGCATGAGATCGCCCATTTGATGCGTGTTTCGATGCTGGGAGAATTATCGGGCGGTCTCGCGCACGAGTTGACCCAGCCGCTGACGGCAATTCTGTCAAACGCTCAGGCTGGGAAAATACTGCTGGCGGGCGGCAAGAAGAATTTGTCGGAAATCGGCAACATCTTTGATGACATCATCACGGAAGATAACCGCGCCGGGGAAGTCATTCATCGGCTTCGCGGACTGATGAAAAAGGGAGAGATCAAATACGAAGCTGTCGACATGAACGGGCTGATCACATCGACTCTTCGGCTTCTTCACAGTGAACTGATAGGCCGTCGGATCGCGATCAAAGACGAAAAAGCCGTCGATTTGCCGCCGGTGCACGGCGATCCGATACAGTTGCAGCAAGTCCTGCTCAATCTTTTCATGAACGCAATGGATGCAATGGACGGCGTCGCACCGTCGCGGCGCGCCATTACAGTCAACACCGCGGTGACGGACGAGGGCGGGATCGACGTCCGTATTTCAGACTGCGGTATGGGGTTGCCGAAGTCGCAAGAACACAGCGTTTTTCAGCCGTTTTTCACGACCAAAAAGCGGGGCCTCGGCCTTGGCCTTCCCATCTGTGCTTCGATCATGAAGCTCCATGGCGGCACGCTCTCGCTTCAAAACAATGTGAGTGAAGGCGCCACGGCTATATTTCGCCTGCCCCCCGCCGGGAGCTTGAGCTAAGATTTTATGCGGTGAGGGTGGCGTTATGCGTGAAGCGGGTTTTACCACGTTTCTTGTGGACGATGATCCCGCGGTCCTTCGATCGATCACGCGCCTTTTGAATGCAGCCGGCTACAAGACGAAATCATTTTCGTCTCCGCAGGAATTTCTGTCCTCGCATGATCCCGCCGTGCCCGGCTGCGCAATAATCGATCTTGTCATGTCGGAACTCGACGGCCTCCATCTGCAGCAGGCCTTGATTGAGACCGGCTCGGACCGCCCCATAATTTTTTTGACAGGCCAGGGCGATATTTCGACCAGCGTAAAAGCCATGAAGGCGGGCGCTGTCGATTTCCTCACGAAACCGGTCCAGCGCGAAGCGCTTTTCTCCGCGGTGAAGCGCGCGGCAAATGTGGATGCTGCGTCGCGCCAGAGGCGCAATGAATCGAAATCGATCGGGGAGCGAATTTCCACCCTGACGCATCGCGAAAGAGAAGTACTCGAATACGTCATTGCCGGCCGGCTCAATAAGCAGATCGCCGCTAGCCTTGGGACCGTGGAAAAGACAGTCAAAGTCCACCGCGGGCGCATGATGGCAAAGCTTGGCGTTCGCACGGTTGCCGACCTGGTCCGGCTCGCTAACAAAGCCGGAATTGCGCCTGCCCATTCCGTGGTGGGATAGCCACACTACGTTGGGAAACCGACCATGTAGGCCCTTAGGTCAACTCGACGGGCTCACGCGTTTGCTTGAAACTTTCGGCAATATGCCAAGGACTCCCATACGGGTTGCAATCGTCGACGACGAGCCTGCGGTGCGAACTGCCCTGGCTCGCCTGCTCGAGGCGTCATCGTTTGAGACGGCGACTTATGGCTCGGCAAGGGAATTCATCGATTCCATGCGCCGCGGCTTGCCCGAATGTCTCATCGTCGACGTGCATATGCCGGACTTCAGCGGGCTCGATCTGCAGCGGTACCTCAACCGCATCGACAAAAAGATTCCCACAATTGTCATCACGGCATTCGACGACGCGGGCATTCGCGAGCGAAGCGCGGCATCAGGGGCGAAGGCTTTCCTCACCAAGCCGCTGCACGGCCCGACGCTGATCGACGCCATCACGACCGCGATGATGGATTCCCGGGAGGACGGCACCGTCGTTTTGAAAAAGAACGGGACCGATCAATAAGATTCGGCACCGATCGCGATTAATCCTGTTAGACCACGGTCCAATTTCGCCGAAAACCGGCTGATCCTAGAAAATTATCCTGCCGAAGCCGGAACTCTTCGAGATTTGCGGAGTTTGGTTGCGCGCGGAACCCGCAGTGCGGCGTGTAGCAGTTTTGCTTGCGGATGCTTTCAATCGCACTGCAACATAAGGAGGTAATAATGCAACGGATTTTTGTCGCTGTCCTAATTACCTCTTTTTCAATAGGGACTGCGATGGCGCAGTCCTGCGCCTCCAAGGCCGTCAGCAAAGAAGGCAAGCCTCTTACCGGCGCGGCCAAGACGAGCTTCATCAAGAAGTGCAAGGAGGATGCGTGCGAGTCGAAAGCCGTCAGCAAGGACGGCAAGCCGCTCTCGGGAGCGGCAAAAACAAGCTTCATGAAAAAGTGCGAACGGGCGGCCTAGTCGCCGCCGGCTCAAGCCAGGAGTTAAGACATGCGAACTATCATTGCGGTCAGCTGCGCCGTTATCGGCGCGTCAATCCTGTCTTTTCCGGCTCTTGCGCAGCAAAAGACAGTCAAGGCCTGCGAGGCAGAATGGCGGGCCAACAAGGATGCTAACCAGGCCCAGGGAATAACCCTGAAGGCCTACGTCACGCAGTGCCGCGCGGGGGCAAGCGCCGCGCAGCCCTCACAGCCGGCGACAACAACAGCAGCGGCGCCGGCCACCGCGGGACAAAAAACGGCCAAGGCATGCCGCGATGAATGGCGCGCCAACAAAGCCGACAATCAGGCCAAGGGAATAACCGAGAAGGCTTATGTAACGCAGTGCCGCGCGGGCGGAACGGTCGCACAGCCAGCACCGGCTCCCATGGCTCCGCCGCCTGCCCAGACAAGAACTACGACGGCGCCGACGACGCCTCCATCCGGTCCTGCGGCGACGACGGGGTCTAGACCGGCGTCAACGACGCCGACTGGTGCGAACCAATATCAAACCGAGGCTCAGGCCAAATTCCGCTGTGGCCCAGGCACCGTGGTTTGGGCCAACACGGATTCAAAGATCTATCACTTCTCGGGCAACAAAGCCTACGGCAAGACAAAAACCGGCGCCTATATGTGCGAACAGGATGCCACGAGCCAGGGAATGCGGGCGGCCAAAAACGAGAAACATCCCTGAACGATCTTTGGCTAGCGTTGTAACGGATGGCCGGGTTTGACCCGGCCATTCGTTATTTGGACGTCAGGTGGGACGGGACCGGATCACCAAACAATCAAGCGCAAGCCCTTTTTCTGGGGCAGCATCGTCCCCACATGCCGGCCAGGATCAGGAGGATACCGCTGAAATGTCGGAACCATTTATCGTCGTCATTCCACACCGGCTCGGCAAAGATGAGGCCTTGCGGCGCATCAAGGACGGGCTTGGCCGCGCCAAGACCGAGTTCGCGTGGCTATTGTCGCTTGAGGAGGAGGTCTGGACCGGAGACCGTTTGAATTTCCGGGTCGCCGCGCTCGGGCAACGCGCGTCCGGCACGATCGATGTATATGAAGCGGGCGTGCGCCTTGAGGTTACGCTCCCGTGGCTGCTCGCGCGCTTTGCCCACGCAGCGCAGCGCGTGATTGGCCAGCGAGGCCAACTGATGCTGGAGAAAAAGTAGAGCGCATTCAGTTTCAGTTTCTGATGCCGATCCATCCGCGAAATTGCTGCTAGTATGCGGCAAAAGATCGGGGGGCGCTCATGACGGTAGATCGGATTTTCCTTGCATACATGGTATTGACTGGCGCCTTCGCCGGTTTAGCCCTTGTTGTTGCGCCGCAGCTGCAGAATTCTGTGATCAAGCCGTATTTCTGGATCCTGATCGCCGTCGGGTTGTTCGATGGCGGAAATTATCTGCTTGGGCGCACAGCCGCCGGACAGATGGTGACGATGGGCGCGCGTCTTGCCGGCTTCGTGATCGGGGTTGTGGTGATGGTGGCGATCCCGACCATCACCGGGACGCCGGTCAAATTCTTTTAGAACTCTAGTTTCCCAGTCCGAGCACCCAATAGCGCTTGCCGTTGACGCCGACCGCCGATGCAATGCCATAGCTGCTGACATCCCGTCGCAACATGTTGGCGCGATGCCGCCCCGATCTGGCCCACATGCGGATGACACAATCTTCGGTCGCGCAACCGTACGCGACATTCTCGGCCGCCGCGCCAGAGGTCAGCGATACGCGCTGGCGGAAGCCCGCATGGTCGAGCCGTTGCCGCGCGGCGAGGCTTTGCGCGTGACCGTACGCAGCGCCGGTCAGCGCTACGCTTACCGACAGCGGAGACCTGCCATGCTGGGCGCGGAATGAATTGAGATCGAGCGAGAGTGCTGGCGTCATGGAAAGAGCCCAGGCAGCAATCAACGACGCAAGGGTCGATGGCCCCACTCGCATCATCAATAATATGTGTAACGGCGTCCCTGCGTCGGCGGCTTCCACCAGCACGCATAGGAAATGTAATCGCCGTACATGCGATGAATGCTTGTGATGACGGCGTATTTATTGAATTGACCGCAATTGCCTTGGGCGATGTCGAGGGCGGCGCGTTCGGCTTCCGGCGACCACGGGATAATCCCGCCGACGTCATTCCCCTTGTGACCATAAACGCCGCACGAAGCGAGCATCAAGCTGAGCACCGCCGCCAGCACCGCTTGCCTTTTCATAGCTTCCCACCAGCCCCTGTCCATCAGCCCGCCGATTCCGTTTATGCTAAAAGCTTGCCGCGGAATACGCTAGCCCTGTCAAATTGGCGTGGGGATTTAGGGAGTTTGGTCATGAAAGACATTGGGCGCGTCGGGCAGATCGTGGCTTTCAACCAGATGCTGGTACTTGGGTGCATAGCCTCGTTTGCTTTGCCCGCACTTGCGGATTCCGATCCGAACGCCTGCCGGGGCGTCGATTTCGACATGAAGCGACCCCTCGTCGCTTCGCGAAATTCGGTGCGCCCGCATGTCAATTTCGTGAAGGGTCCCGATGATGACGCCGCCTGTCCTGCGGACAAAGACGCATGCCGCAAAAAAGCGTACCTCGTGCCCGGGGATGTAATACTGACAGGACGGGCACAGGGCGCCTTCACCTGTGCTTCGTATCAATCGTTTCATGCACGAAAACAGAATTGGACGGTCGGTTGGCTCCCGACCTCATCCCTAACTCCACTGGAACCGATGGGCTCGCCCAAGGCGGCCGACTGGATCGGCACGTGGTCTCATCCAGGTGGCACGATCTCAATCAAGCGTGGTGATGGAGGGAAGCTGAGCATCGAGGGCGAGCACACTTACCCGGCGGCACAGAATGTTCACACCGGAGTGCTCGGCGCAACGGTGACTCCGACTCAAGGAATGATCGCTTTTGCCGAGGACGGCAGCGTTCCTTTCGATCGAGCCGAAGAGGGTCAATGCCTGGTCCGCATGCAGCGCGTTGGCGCGTGGCTGCTTGTGGAAGACAACATGCAATGCGGCGGTTCCATGGTCACCTTCACCGGCCTCTATCGCCGCGAGTAAAACGCAAATGCTGCGCTGAAAATCATTGCCTGCAATTTGTGATTCCGGGACGTGACTTTGTTTACATCGGTCACGCGGTTTACATCGGTCACGCGGGGAACCGGCATATGCCAAAAGTCTCCAATTCTTAATTTTTTCACAAGCATTCCCGAATTCTGTCCCGATTCGAATGCACTTAGCCCGCGGACGGGGGGAGCTCCCACCTTTTACATTCAATATTTGCGACGATGCGTGCCTGCGCGTGCGTCCGCATTCGAGAGGACGACATGCGCCACTTGCCTTTGTTCGTTGTTCTTTGCTCGCTCACGATCTTCGGCACCGGCACCGTGCGCGGCGAGGAGACACGCGACCAGGCTCCAGCGCCAGCCGCGGCTGCCGAGAGTTCCACGAACGCCGGGGAACAATCTGTTCCGCCAGCGGCGGCGGCGAAGCCGGTCATTGAACGCTCAAAGCGTGAAATCTGCGACACGCTCTTGCAATCGGCGCAATCGAACGCCTTGCCGATTCCCTTTTTCATCCGCCTGCTGCTGCAGGAAAGCGGGTTCAGGTCCGACGTGGTGAGCCGCGCCGGCGCGCAAGGGATCGCGCAGTTTGTGCCGGAGACGGCGAGATCCGTGGGCCTCGACAATCCGTTCGACCCTCTGCAGGCCATCGCTGCCTCGGCACGGTTGTTGCGCAACCTTGTGACGAAGTTCGGCAATCTCGGTTTGGCCGCCGCCGCATACAATGCCGGCCCGCGCCGCATCAGCGATTGGCTGGTCAGGAAGAGCAAATTGCCGCAAGAGACGCAGCATTACGTGAAGACGATTACGGGACGCCCGGCGGAAACGTGGAAGGGCAAACGGGCGCCGACTGCCGAACAGAGCTTGGCGAAGCACGCTCCGTGCCGAGACGACGCGGGAGTTATTGCCTCGGAGACGCCAAGCGCGCCCCAAATCGAGGCCCGATCGCGCGTCCTGGCGCGTTCCAGCGCGAAGGAAACATCCAGGACTACGGTTGCTCAAGCATCAGCCAATCCGGCCAGGACGTCGTTGGCCCGCCTTGCAAAGCGCCACAAAGGTGGAAAAGGGGCTGTCCAGCTGGCAGCAGCCAGCAAAAAGAGCCGGCACAAAGCGCAGTCATAGTAGTACCGGCCGCCTTCAGGCCTCGGTTCCCATGGGTTGGGACCCCCACCGATGCCCTTTTTGATGCAATTTCTGCTAAAAGACCGGCGCGTCATGTTTAGTTCGCGTCGGGTGTCTGATGGCTCCGTCCTCGCGTCCCACCGATCTGTTGTCGGATCTGCCGGAGCAGCTGTCGTCCGGGCTGCTCGCAAACGCGAAACCGGTCAAACTGGCCGCCAACGAAATCCTTTTTCTTGCTGGCGACCCCGGCGAGGGCTGCTTCCGTCTCAATGAAGGCTTGCTGAAAGTGAGCATGGTGTCGCCCACCGGTGCCGAGCGCATTCTCGCGATTCTCGGTCCTGGTTCGATCGTCGGCGACATGGCGATGATCGATGGCCGTCCACGCTCGGCTTCGGTGTCGGCGCTGCGCGACTGCAAACTGAGTTTCGTTAGCCGTTCCGCATTCGAAGCTGTAGCGGAGAAGAATCCCGAAATTTACAAGCACCTTCTCAGCCTGCTCGCCGCCCGTTTGCGAGACACCGATCAGGTGGTAGCGGCCGGAACGTTTCTGCCGGTCAAAGGACGCGTTGCACGCGCGCTGCTCGACTTGGCCAAGGCATTCGGCAATGACGTCGGGGGCGGCCGCGTTGTCATCAGGCAGAAACTGAGCCAGAGCGACGTAGCCGCAATGGCTGGCATTGCACGTGAAAATGTCAGCCGCATCCTGAACGAATGGATGCGTTTGAAATTGGTCACCCGGCTATCGGGTTACTATTGCATCGAGAACAAATCGCGGCTCGAGAAGGAGCTGAAACTTTAGTGTTCAGGGGCAAGCCGGATGTCGGATGACGTCGTGGGTTTCGGCTTTCTCGCCGAATCGGACATTCCGGTATGGTACAAGAAAGCGGGCGAGACGATCTTTAAAGAGGGAGAAACGGGGAAGGAGCTTTACGTCATCAAGAGCGGACAGGTCGAGATACGGCTCGAGAATCGCCTGCTCGCCACCCTCGAAGCTAATGACATTTTCGGCGAAATGGCACTGTTTGATTCGACGCCCCGCAGCGCGACGGCTGTCGCCAAGACCGATGTGGCGCTGGTCCCCGTCTCGAAAAAGGATTTCGTGGCCTTGGTGAGCCGGGCCCCCACTTTCGCCCTGGATATCATGAGCATGCTGGCGCGGCGGCTGCGCGAAGCCAATAAGGCGATATAAATCAAGCAGCTTGCGCAGTCCAAAAGAGGCGCTTCCAAAAGCGCGTTTATGTGATGGGGGTCCACATCGCCGCAGATCCCGGCGGCCTAGTGTTGTGAGCGTAGGGAGCGCGGTTGCTCCCGCTTCAGAGCACGCCATGCGCAAGGCCATCATCCTCGCCATTGCTACCGCGTTTCTCGCGGGAGTGTCGGTGGTCACCGGTTTGGCCCGGAGCGTTCATGGACTTGTGATCGAATTGAGTTCGACCCGTCTGGTGGTTGACCCTCTTACCATCGGCACCCTGGCGGCGAAGGTTTTCCCCGCAACCTGACCGCCGTTCGGACTGCCCCCGTCCCGGGGCAGGCCCAGATTTCAACCTCTGGGCCAATACGGGCCGCTTTTTTCTTGGCAAAACCTGGAGGGGAATAGCAAACAGGCAGGCGTCGATTGTGATGCGGGTCACAGCCGCGGCTCGGGAGTTCTTCTAACTCCACCGCTGCCGGCAGCGGAAATGTGCCGGCAGCACCGGGAAAAATCCCGGGCAGGGAGCTCCGCCATGATCCGTACCGCGATTATTTCCGTTACAGCGTCGGTTGTTCTGTTAGGCGCATGGACCATCAATCTGGTCAGCTATCATCCGGCGAACGATCTGAATCCGCTGGCTCCGTTAAGCGCTCCAGTTGACTGGAAGTAGACGCTAAGTCGTGCCGTTTCACACGCGCGGACTAACCAGGACACTTCTCAGTGACTCTGATAGCTGTATCGTATCGTTGCAATAACCTGACTGCGGTCCGTATTATCGATGCGGTGCGAATTTGATGTCGCGCCTATGTCTTCGTTTGCCATTCAGGACGGTTCAGCGTGACGGTACAGGCCCCCGGGATCGGTGACGTCGGCGCAAGCGCGCACACCAGGTTTACAACGTGGCTGCGCGGGATCGGCGTGCGCCAGGTGCGCATCGCCACCGGTCTTGTCATGTTCGCCTACATTTTCTCGCATTTTTTCAATCATGCGCTCGGCAATATTTCCTACGACGCGATGGAGACATGGCTGAAATACCATATCGCGTGGTGGCGATTTCCGCTCATTAACGACACGCTCTACATATCGGCCATTGTCCATTTTTCTCTTGGCCTGTGGGCACTCTACCAACG
This sequence comes from Pseudolabrys sp., assembly GCA_036505835.1. GTDB lineage: Bacteria > Pseudomonadota > Alphaproteobacteria > Rhizobiales > Xanthobacteraceae > Pseudolabrys. The sequence continues at coordinate 17,766 of DASXST010000051.1, forward strand.
CCGGCATTTTCGCTACTCGGCCGCCGAGATCACGCAACTCGTTCTTGGTCTCACCATTCCGCTCTGGCTTGCCAGTCATCTCGGCGCTGAACGTCTCACCGGCCTCCTGTTCGGAACACCGCCATTCAATTACGCGACCGCGCTGTTCGCATACTGGGTTGCAGCGCCCTATAACATTGCGGTGCAGTTCATCTCGCTGACGGTCGCATGGGTCCACGCCTGCATCGGTCTCTATTTCTGGCTACGGCTGAAATCGTCTTTCGACTGGGCAGCCCCGATCCTTCTTGCCATCGCGATTCTCATGCCGCCGCTCGCCATGATCGGCGCGCATCACGCTGGCCGCGAAGTGGCCGAGCTTTCCGATGACCCGGAATGGCGCAAGGAGCGTTTGCAGCGGGTTACTGCCGACCAGGCGCGGCTGATCACGGAGATCAGTCTCTTTTATTTCCCGATCGCATATGGCGCCGCGATTGCGCTGGTATTCGTGGCGCGCGGCGTGCGCGCGTTGCGCGAGCGCCAGGGCGGCATGATCACAATTACCTACCCGAACCGGCAGGTGCGCGTGCCAAAGGGCTTGAGCGTCCTCGAGACCAGCCTGCGTTTCAGAATTCCTCACGCCAGCGTTTGCGGCGGTCGCGCGCGCTGTTCGACATGCCGGATCCGGGTTCTGAGTGACCGCAGCAAGCTGCCGCGTCCTTCGGGACGCGAGGCTTTCGTGCTGGAGGCCATCGGCGTTTCAGCAAACCCGTCGATCCGTCTCGCCTGCCAGCTTCGCCCGATGTCGGACGTAACAGTGATTCCGATTCTGCCGGCGAGCATGAATGCCCAACTGCTGCGCAAAGGCAGTCGCATGAATATCGGCAAGGAACATTACATCGTCAGCATGTTCGTGGACATGCGCGGGTCGACCAAGCTGGCCGAAGCTCGGCTGCCATTCGACGTTGTCTTTCTCATCAATCGTTTTATCGCCGCGTGCTCGCAGGCGGCGCTCGACGCGGGCGGCAAGCCAAACCAGTTCATCGGGGACGGAGTCCTTGCCTTGTTTGGCATCGATGTCGATCCGAAAACCGCGTGTCGGCAGGCAATCCGCGCGGCCGCGAACGTCGCGACCAATATCGAGTACATGAACCACCAGCTCGCGTCCGATCTACCAGAGCCGATCCAGTACGGCATCGGTATCCACGGAGGAGAGGTCATTATTGGCGATATCGGCTTTCAGGAGCACAGCGTGTTCACGGCGCTCGGCGATCCGGTCAACGTGGCTGCGAGGCTGCAGGACATGACGAAGAGCCTCGACTGCAAGGCCATCATTTCTGAGGAGGTCTTTGCAACCGCCGGAATCCGGGCCGACGCGCTTGCCCACACAGAAGTTGCAATCCGTGGCCGCGAGGAGCCGATGGTCGTGCGTGTCGCGGCCGATCCGAGCGTGCTCACGGGCCTGCTTGACACCGTCGTCCAGGAACCTGGAAAGGCCGGCGCGACCCCCTAGAATCCCAATTCCAACAAGCTGCGTCAATTGCGTCCTCCGACCCGGCACAAGGCTTGCTTCTCAAGTCAGTCTGGCGGGGGAAAAGCATGGACGCGCGCACAGATATGGTCGTTGGCTCCACGGGACGCACGGGTGAAATTCTCCAGCCGCCATTGCTGGGTTTTCTGGCGCGCTGCCATGCGGAAATCGCAGGCGACCACAGCGGTGCCGTCGCCGACTACATTCCAGAGCTTACGAAGGCCGATGCGAACGATTTCGGCATCAGCATAGCAACCACTGATGGCTATGTTTACGAAGTTGGCGATAGCGACGTACCGTTCACCATACAGTCCATCTCGAAGGCCTTCGTATTCGCGCTGGCACTCGAAACGATTGGCGCGGAGAAAGTCGAAAGCCTGATCGGGGTCGAGCCGAGCGGGGATGTTTTCAATTCGATCCGGCTGCGCCGACAATCGCCCCTAATCCGATGGTCAAACAGCCGGCCGCGTTGGTTCTCCACAAAATAAGTTATTGAAAAAACACGATAACGTTGACTTGGTCCGGTTCACAGCCGGGCCTTTCTATGTCGCGTATGTTGCGAAATATTCGCGTGTAATTTCAATGGGTCTCAATTGCTCTCGGCGGCTGGACGCGACATGCTTGCAACATGGCGAGAGCAAAACGGAAGCCAAGCGGGCAGGGGCCGGCCGGCCGGATAATCGATGCGGGTCAGGTGACCTTCGCCGGCGCCGGCGAACTGACGGCTGGCAACAAGTGGCGCAGCCTCCGCGAAACCCTCGAGTATGTGTTTGGGGAGTATTTGAAGCTCGCCGACACTTTGCCGAAGCCCATAGGCGGGATCATCGCCGACTGCGCACGCCGCGGTTTGCGCAAGGGGCAAGGAAAGGGTCGATCGTTCCTGTCCACGGAGGACAAACTCGCGCGCGAACGTGCCATGAAGGAAGCGCCGGCGCTCTACGCAAAATACTTCGCCGAGGCCAAGGCAACTGGCGCGCACCGCCACCCGCGGAGGTGGGCCCGCGAAAAAGCCGCCGAGGCGGTGCGGCAGCGGATGATTGAACTCGGCGTGGCTAAGCCGCCGGCCGTCACAACCATTATGAAAAAGTTGCACTCCAGGTCGCCGACCTAAAGCGCACCTATCTCTCCGAACGCATGGTTGGCTGCTCCCTAGTTTTTCCTAGGAGTAGCCGACATGACGGACCTCAAAGAAATCGTTGACCCTCTCGACCGCCCCATATGGGGCGCTGAGGCATTCGGCCGGATTATTCGTCGCAGCGAAAGCGAAGCGTTTTATTTGCTGAAGCATCGCTTGCTCGACGCTACCAAGGTTGGCGGCCGCTGGACCAGCACGCCGCGGCGGCTACTGCGATCGCTGCAAGAAGACAATCGCGCATCCTGAATGACTGAGCCCGAATTGCGTCCCTATCAAACCGACATTGTGGCCAAATTCAACGCCTGCCTAGCAGCCGGCAAGCGGCGCATCATTCTCGTGGCGCCTACCGGATCAGGCAAAACCATTATCGGCGCCGATATCATCCGCGCATTCGTTCGTACGGCCAAATCGGTCCTGGTTCTCGCCCATCGCCGCGAGATCATTACTCACACCAGTGCCAAGCTGCACGCCGCTGGCATCGGTCACGGAATCATACAAGCCGGCTTTCAGCCGCGGCCGCTTGAATTGGTGCAAGTCGCAAGCATCCAAACTTTATGGACGCGGGCGATGCGCACGGAATCGATGCATCTGCCACCAATCGATTTGTTGGCGATCGATGAATGTCATCACTGCCCGGCCAAAACATATCGCAAGATCATCGACGCCTATCCGAATGCAATCCTGCTTGGCTTAACCGCGACGCCTTGTCGCGGCGACGGTCGCGGGCTTGGCTCAATTTTTGAAACGCTGATCGAATGTCCGCAGGTTCCTGAACTCATAGCGCAAGGCTATCTCGTTCCTACGCGAGTTTACGCACCGACCGATCCGGATTTGCGCGGCGTGCGCACGCAGGCCGGCGACTACGTCGAGACCCAGCTCGCGGAACGGATGGATCGGCCGAAGCTGGTTGGCGACATCGTCACCCATTGGCACAAATTTTCCGAGCGCCGGCGTACGGTTTGTTTCGCTGTCAGTGTCGGACATTCAATTCATATCCGCGATGAATTTGTGAAGTCGGGAGTCCGCGCCGAACACATCGACGGATCCACGCTGAAGGCCGAACGTGATGCTTCGCTCGAGCGACTGGCAAGCGGCGAAATCGAACTCATTACGAACTGCATGGTCCTAACGGAGGGCTGGGATATGCCCGCGGTCGGTTGCTGCGTTCTCGCGCGACCGACAAAAAAGATGGGGCTCTATCGCCAGATGATTGGGCGGGT
>DASXST010000052.1:0-12778 GCA_036505835.1 Pseudolabrys sp.
AAGCGCCGCCAGACGGCAGCACTCTTTAACTCTCTACGGTCTAATGCGTTCCCGGCTCACTTCTCATCAAGAGAGTTAAGCGCCTCGGATGCGATACGGGACGGATCGGTCGCCCCCTTCCTAACTTGTCGCCGGATAGAAGCATGAAGTCGCAAGGCTATATTCGGCTGCTCCTGTTTCTAAAGGGGGGAAATCTGCTTCCAAGCGATACGGTAGGCCGAGGCGTATAGCTCAATATTTCGCGCCGTTGTTCTCTTCGGCCTTCGCGCCGTTGTTCTCTTCGGCTTTGACGCAGTTATTTTCATCGATTTTCGCGCAGTCATCGCCCCCTGAAAACGCGGTTGCTTTGCGTCAGGTTTCACCATCGCCTGGCCCTTTCGTTTTGGCCGGAAAAGGAATGAGCCCGCTTCCCAGCCGCTTCCCAAGAGCCATTTTCTGGGACGCGCGTCACAACTAAGTTTATGAAGTAGCAGCAATATTTTCGAATTGGCTTTCCTGATGCCAGATCAGCAGCCGGCGTCGAATCAATGCCATGGCCTTGACCAACAGGTAGCCGACGACGGCAATCTCGACGATGCCGGCGAATACACTGGTGGAATTGGCAAAGCGGGACGCCGTCATCATTGCGCCACCGAGACCGTATCCGCCCATCAGCATTTCCGCCACCACCGCGACGATCAGCGAAAGCGGCAACGCAACCTGCAATCCGGTCATGATTTGCGGCGACGCCGCGGGCAAGATCACGTGGCGCAGGAGCTCGCGATTGGTCGCTCCCATGTTGCGTGCCGACCAGATCAGCTCCCGTTCGACGCCCTGAATGGCGATGACCGTCGCGGCAATCACGGGGAAGATGGTTTCGATGACAATGATGGTGATCTTCGAAAGGTCATAGACTCCAAGCCAGAGAATTACCACGGGCAGGAAGGCGATCTTTGGCATCGGAAAGCCGACCGAGACGATGGGGTCGAAAAACCAATGCGCGATCACATTGCGTGACATAGCCATGCCGATCATCACGCCTCCGATTGTGCAAATAGCGAATGCGACCAGCGCGCGGTAGAGCGTGAGCGCAGTATTGATCCAGAGGTCGCCGGAAACGGCATCGGTCCAGATCCGGCCGAGCACGGCGCTCAGTGCCGGCAATTGAAACGGGGTGAAGACGCCGCTGCGCGCCAGCGCCTCCCATGCAATTGCCAGCGCCAGAACGGAGAAAATGCGCGCAAAGCCCCACACCAAAGTGTAGAGGAATCGCGCCGCCTTTTCCGGCGCGCCGTCGGATACGCCGCCGTGCGGCTGGGCTGCGTTCAATCCCGCCATGCGAGCGTCCGCTTGGTGATCTGCAGATAAAGTCGATCGGCGGCGAAGCCGAGAAACGCCACGCAAAGCACGACCGCATACATCGCGTCGTAGGAGCCGTTGGCGCCGAGGGCGCCAATCAGGTGGCCAAAGCCCTTCTGCGCCACGATCAGTTCTGACGAAACCAGAAGAATAAAGGACAGCGCGAGCGCAGTGCGGACGCCGTTGAGGAGTTCCGGCATGGCGCTCGGCACGACGACGTCCCACAGCATGCGCAGCCGGCTTGCGCCCATGCTGCGCGCTGACCACGCCAGCGCCTGCTCGCTCGAACGGGCACCGTTGAAGGCGCCCATCGTCACGGGGAGCATGCAGCCCAGGAAGATCAGCAGGATCTTTGAACCGTCACCAAAGCCGAGCCAGATCACCGTGACGGGGATCAGAGCCGATTTCGGCAGCGGATAAAAAATCTCAACCAGCGGCGCGAGAAGCACGTTCACTGGCTTCCACCAGGCCATGGCAATGCCGACCGTTCCGCCGACGATGATCGCCAGCGCCAGTCCCGCGCCGGCGCGGTACAGCGAGGACGCGCCGTTGCTGATGAGCTCGCCGTCCTTGATCATGTCAATTCCGGCGATGATAACTTCGGAGAGCGGCGGCAGTGCACTGCTCGACACAAGCTCCAGCCGGGCGATCACCTCCCAGCCGATTGCGAGCAGTACCAGCGGCAGATATCGAATAAAGAACTGTCTCATGCTCCAACCGCTGCGCTAGACCCGTTTGCCCTGCGCCTTGATGGCTTCTTCCTTCACCAGATTCCAGATTTCGTCGACTTTCTCGACAAAGAACTTGTTCTTGAAAATGTCCGGATCGTTCTTGTCGAACCTCGTATTGACGATGGTCTTGATGCGACCCGGACGGGCCGACATGACGGCCACGCGGTCAGCAAGATAGACCGCCTCCTGCACATCGTGAGTCACGAAGATCACCGTCTTCGGGGTGCGTTGCCAGATACGCAAGAGCTCGCTCTGCATCAGGCCACGGGTCTGCGCATCAAGCGCGCCGAACGGTTCATCCATCAGCAGAATTTTGGGATCGAAGGCGAGCGTACGCGCGATCGCGGTGCGCTGCTTCATGCCGCCCGAGAGCTGTGACGGATAGCTATCCTCGAACCCGGCAAGGCCGACAAGGTCGATGAAATCCATTGCGCGTTTTTCGCGTTCGTCCTTGGGCATGCCCTGTCGTTCAAGCCCATACAGAATGTTGCCACGCACGGTCTTCCACGGAAACAATGCGAAATGCTGAAAGACGATGCCGCGGTCAGGTCCCGGGCCAGCGACTTTCTGGCCATCGATCAGGATCACCCCGGTGTCCACCGGCAAAAAGCCGCCGATGAGATAGAGCAGCGTCGACTTGCCGCAACCGGATGGGCCGAGCAGGGCGACAAACTCGCGATTGGCCACCTCAAGCGAGACCTGATCGAGCGCAAGCACCTCGCGTCCGCGCGGCGGACGATAGAGGTGATTCACCCGGTCGATAACGATTTGCGCCGCTGCGGTCATCTAGCCGGAAAGCGTCCCTAACGGGCGCAATCTGTCAAGCTCCGGGCACGCTGGTCCGGCTTTTTCATTTCCCTATAATGCCTGCATCATCAGAATTCTTGAAAGGAAACGTTGTGCCGAACGCACTAGACGAAGCCCGCCGGGAGCTCGCACTCGCCAATCGGATTGTTGCCAACGAGGGCGTCATTGACGCCTTCGGCCACGTCAGCATGCGTCATCCCGAGAATCAAAATCGTTATCTGCTATCTCGATCCCGCGCGCCCGAACTGGTGACGCCGGACGACTTCATTGAATACGATCTCGACTCGCAGCCGCTGCGCGACCCCGGCGTCGGACAATATTCGGAGCGGGTGATCCACGGTGAAATCTACATGGCGCGGCCGGAGGTGAATTCGGTCTGCCACCATCATTGTCCGGCGTTCATGCCTTTGCTTGCCACCGGCACCGACTACATGCCGGTTTTCCACCTCGGAGCCGTCGGCGGGATCCGCCCGCCGTTCTGGGACCAGCGGGACGAATTTGGCGATACCAACATGCTGGTCGTAAAGCCGGAGGAGGGCGCTTCGCTCGCCCGCGCGCTTGGCAAACACTGGATAGTGCTGATGATGCGGCATGGCGTCACCGTCGCCGGCACCAGCGTGCGGGACTGCGTGTTCCGCTCCGTGTATTCGGCGCGCAATGCCGAATACCAGGTGCGATCGCTGACGATCGGCACCGAGATCGCCACGCTCTCGCCGGGCGAGACAAAACTGGCCGGCCAGATCAGTTCCAAGACCACGGGCCTCATGCGCTCGTGGGAATATTGGTCCATGCGTGTGGGCAACGAGGCAGCGGCTCCAGCGTCTGTTTCCCGCACTGGCAAATCCACGGGCGCAAAACCCACGCGAACGCGCAGCAAGGCCAGGCCGAAACGGGCCGCCAAGCGGCGTCGCTAGACGCGGTTGTTTGCGATTGAATTGCCAAGAGCTCTCTTTCACCTCTCCCACAGCCTATCGAGAGTTCTGATCCCGCTCACCCCAGTCCTCTCCCCATTAGGGAGAGGGAGCAGGCCGCACGTTTATATGGATCTATCGGACTATTGAATGCGCCCCGGCAAAGGCCGTACCGTCGTTACAATAAGCATAATGGGAGGACACGCATGAACAGGGTCATAAATCTGGCTGGCGCGATCGGTCTGATCGTGCCGCTCGCGCTCGCTGCGGGGTCCGCGTCGGCGGAGGACACCCTCAAGGTCGTCATCGGGCAGATCAACAATTGGGAAAACCAGGCGCCGACGCTTGGACAGGATGCGGGCATCTTCAAGAAGCATGGCCTTGTGCTCGAAAATACCGGCACGCAGGGCGCCGGCGAGACAATCCAGGCAGTTATCTCGGGCAGTGCGGACATTGGTGCGGGTGTTGGCGCGGCCGGTGCGATGCGCGCCTTCTCGAAAGGCGCGCCGGTGCGCATTCTGGCGCCCGCGTTTACCGGAACCGGTGATCTCTATTGGTACGTGAAGCCAGATTCGAAGATTCAAAGTCTTAAGGATACCACGCCCGAAAACACGATTGCCTATTCGACCAACGGTTCGAGCTCGCACAACATTGTTGTGGCTTTCACCCGCGAGCTCGGCGCCAAGGCGAAACCAACCGCGACCGGTGGCCCCGCCGGAACCCTCACTGCTGTCATGTCGGGTCAGGTCGACATCGGCTGGGCGTCGCCGCCGTTCGGGCTGAGCGAGATCAAGGAAGGCAAGATCCGCATCGTCGCCTACGGGAGCGATGTGCCGTCTCTGCGCGGCCAAACTGTACGCACGTTGATCGTCAATGCGGACTCGCTCAAAACCAAGCGCGACGCGATCATGCGCTTCATGGATGCTTATCGCGAAGCGGTCGACTGGATGTATTCGGATCCCAAGGCGCTAGAGATGTATTCCAAAAAACTGAATCAGCCGGTCGCGATGCTCAAGGAATCGATGGATAAATTCCATCCCAAGGAGACGATGCAGACCGACAAGTTTGCCGATCTCGACGGCGCGATTTCCGATGCGGTGAAATTGAAGTTTCTGGATAAGCCGTTGACTCAGGAGCAGGTCACCGAGTTGTTGCAGATCCCGCCGCGCAAGAAATAGTCAACGACATGCCGCGTGAAATGCAAAGGGCCGCTGCAATGCAGCGGCCCTTTTAATTTCGTCAAGATTCGAATTGTGGCTTATGCCCTCTTCTTCTTCTTGCCGCCGGCCTTTGCTTCCTTGCATGGCCCCGGCTTGGCACCTTTCGCCTGGTCCTTCATCGCGTAGCAAGCATTGATGTAATTGAAGCTCAGGTCGCCCTTCTTCGCGCAAACCGGTGCATACGGGGCTCCCCAGCAGGTCGGCCATTGCGCCTGCGGTGCCGGCGGCGGCGCCGCAGCTGCTGCTGCTTTCTTCTTCTTGGCTGCTTCACTCGGCACAGCCGAACCGATCACGAATGCGACTGCAGCGATTGCCACGAACGCGGCATAGGCAAGTTTTCTGATCTGCATGTGACTCCTCCCGAGACTTGAACGAAACCATAGTAGGAGGTGACACGCCGTACTGACAAGAATTTTACGCCGCTGATCAATGCCGCAAGTCTGAACGCGCGTTCATTTAGCCGGCCGTCAATGCCGGTCCTTGGACAGATTGTCGATGGCCTTCAGGATCGCGGTCCGGCCCGATTTCAGGGTCTGGCGCACCGCTTCGTGCTTGCCAAGCGCGCCCATTTCACGCTGGCGACGGACGGTCGAAGCCACCATGAGAGGATCGAGACCCAACTCGTGGAGGGTGACAGCGGATTCCTCCATCTCGGCGGCCCGGCGCTCGCCGTGGCTTGCCATGCGCTCGAGGTTGTAATCAGCGAGCTTGGTCCAATCGATCGTGGGATAATTGTTCTTCAATGATGCCGTCACTTCCTCGAGCACCCCGGCCCGGGCGGCGGCGAGGAAACATTCGAACGTCAGCGCCTCCATGCCCTTGATCATCACGCTGCGGATCATCTTGATAGCCGCGGCCGAGCCAAGGTCGGGGCCGACCACCGAAAACCGCATGTCCAGTTCACGCAGCAGCGGGGAGACTTCTTCGGCGTGCGGCCCTGACAGCAGCAGGGGCGTCTGATGCCGCGCAGGGTGAATGGCCGCAATCACGGCCACGTCGACGTAGCGAGCGCATTCTCCTAGCAGCTTGGCAGTCTCCTGTTTGCGGCCCGGCGACACCGAATTGATATCGAGATAATACGGATTCCCGCTCAGATGCTGTGCGACCGAAACCGCCGCGTCCACGCTGGAAGCGGCGGTAACCGCGGATATGATCACGTCCGTGTCACGCACCGCGTCGCTGGCGGAGGAAGCGATGCGCACGCCCATGCTCTCACCTGCCGATTTCAGCGGTGCACCAGCGCTTTCCGGAAATAAAATATCCCAGGCGGCAATACGGTCGATGCCGGTGTCGCGCAGGCCGGAAGCGATCGCCTGGCCCGCCTCGCCAAAACCGATGAACGAAATGCGCGGTGTGTTGCGGCGGGTCATCGATAACTGCGCTCACGAATCCGGCACACCGGGGACTGGTGGCGTCCCCTTGGTATGAAACGACTTTATAGTCTGCAGGCCCCACGCCTGTCCTTTCTTGCGCTCCGCCTCGGTCCAGGTGATCGGCTTCCAGTCGGGTGCCAGAACGAGCCTCGCACCGGCGCAGGATACCTCGACCCGGTTTCCGCCGGGCTCATAGACGTAGAGAAAAAAGGTCTGCTGAATTGCATGCTTATGCGGCCCGGTCTCGATGTAGACGCCGTTCTCCAGAAAAACATCGGCGGCACGAAGCACGTCCTCGCGCGCATCGAGCGCGAAAGTGACGTGGTGCAGGCGGCCCTTGGTGCCGGTGTGATCGCGCGTATAGGCAAAATCGTAGCTCTTGTTGGTCGCCGTCATCCACATGCCGGCTTCGCTACCATCGTCGAGCACGATCTGCTCGGTCAGCTTGAAGCCGAGATAGTTCTGGAAGAATTCGCGGTTGGCCTTGATGTCAACCGCAAGCCCGTTGAAATGGTCAATCCTGCGCACGTTGATGCCACGCGCGGGAAAACGTTGCGCTTGGTTCTTGAGCGCGGGCTTGAGTTCGGCCGGCGCCTCGTACCATTCGGTTTCGTAGTAGATCTCGAATTTATGGCCATCGGGGTCGGTAAATACGAATGTCTTGCCGTGACCAAGGTCGCCATCGCTCCAGCCGATGTCGAAGCCAGAACCCTTCAACGCGGCCGCACGCCGTTCCAGTGCCTGTGGCGAGCGTGTGCGGAAGGCGGCATGGCCGAGCCCGGAGGACTTTGAAGCCGTGAGCTTGAGCGAATAGCGCTCATAGTCGTCCCACCCCCGCAGGTAGACGCTGTCGTCTTTTTCGCCGCTCTGCGTCATCCCCATCACGTCGATGAAGAACCTGCGGCTTTCCTCGAATTTGGGAGTCAGAAGTTCGACATGGCCGAGATGAGCAATGTCGTGAATTGGTTCAGTTGCCATGGCTTTTCTTCTGGATTGTTGGTCAATTCTGCCGAAGCGTGCGAACGAAAGCCAGTACAAGGTTGTTGGCCGGCATTGGGACTATATCGGCCGCGGTCAAGCCAGCGTCTTGCGCCAACACATTAAGGTCGTCAACATCGCGCACGCCCCATTGCCGATTTTCGGCACGCAGCGTCGCATCGAATTGGGCATTGCTCGGCGCGGTGTGCTTGCCTCCGCGCTTGAACGGCCCGTAGACAAAGAGGCAGCCGTCCTCTTTCAACAGCCTGCCTGCGCCCGCTATCAGATTTTGCGATATCGACCACGGCGAAATGTGCAACACGTTTACGCAAAGCATGGCCGTGAGCGCGCCGCCTTTGCCACTGTCTCCCGTCCATGTCCAGTGCGGATTGGAAAGGTCGATTCGCTGCGGCGCGCGTAGATTTGCAAGCCCTGAATGGGCCCGCCAGGCGGCGATGCTCTTCAGATGAGAGTCATAAATATCGCTCGGCCACCAGTTCAATTGCGGCGCGCGTCGGGCAAATTCGGTCGCATGCTGACCGGTCCCACTGCCGATCTCGAGTACATGGCCGGATTGCCCCGAGAGAAAACTTGAAATCGCCGACCAGATCGGCTCGTGATTGCGGTGGTAAGCCGGGCCATCCAGCCGCCCGTCGGCGCCGGGGGAGTTGCTGTCCCTACCGTACTCGACGATAAATTTGACCATGGTTGAGGATCCAAAAGCATTGCAATTAGGCATGACCGGTCGCCGCGGTCAAATCGCCCGTGCCTTGGAATGAACTACTCTGAGCATTCGTTGTTTTTACCAAGGCGATCAGGCAAAATCGGGTTTTCCGGCGTTCTGTTGCTGGACGACGCGGGATACCGCGCGAGCGCAAAAATCTGGGAGGACAACATGCGCAAGACTTTTGGGATATTGGTCGCGCTGACGGCCGGTTTGACGCTGCCGGGTGCGGCTCTCGCGCAGACCAAGATCGTAATCGGCATACCGACCTCGCCGCCTAACATCGTTCACATGCCGCCGATCGTCGCGAAAGAGCTGGGCCTCTATAAGAAGGCCGGAATTGACGCGGAGATCGTGTCGCTCGGCGATGGCACAAAGGTTTTCCGCGCGCTGCTGGCGGAAAACATTGATTTCGGCCTGACGCCCGGCGCGCCGACCATCATCGGTCGATCAAACGGCGCCACCGTGAAAGCGCTGACCGCCAATCTGCCGAAGTTCGAAGCCTCGATGATCGTGCGCGCCAACATCAAAACCATGCAGGATCTCAAGGGTAAGCGCATCGGGATCCAGGAGCCCGGTGGTTTTGCTGACATCCTAAGTCGAGCCGTGCTGCGGGCGGCGAAGATCGATCCCAAGGAGGTCAACTTCGTCAGTATCGCGAGCGAGGACGTTCCCGCGCTCGTCGCCGACCAGGTCGATACCGCGATCCTGCACGTCGAGCAGGAGATGCTTGCTAAGAGCAAGGTACCGGATTTGCACGCCATCGGCCGCATGTGGGAGCTGCAACCGAAGACGCTGTATACTTTCCTGTCGGCCAACGAAAAGACCATCAGGGACAAGCCAGCGCTCGTGCAGGCGGTAGTCTCGGCCAATATTGAGGCGACCCGGATTATCTATACGGACAAGGCGAAGATCATGCCGATCCTGGTAAAGCAAACCGGCTATCCGGAGAAAATCCTGTCCGACAGCTACGACTTCATGGTCAAGGAATGCATTTGGGACGCCAACAGCGGACTCAGCACCGAGCGGATCAATTTCACCGCCGACCTGATGACCAAGGTTGGCAATATCAAAGAGGGCAAGACTCCGACATATGAGGACGTGGTCGATACGACGTTTGCAAAAAAGGCGATCGAGCAACTCGGCGAATGGAAAGGGCCGATCTGCCCGACCGCGGCGTTCTGAGCGGCGCTGATCAACGCTGATTGGGCGCCGCCATCAGCGGCGCCCGCCGCACTCGAGAATCAGTGTGCGGCCGCGGGAAAAACAACGATGACCGTTGCCAATCAAGTCGAGGCTGATTCAGTTGCCGAGGCCGAGCCGCGCCCGGCGGCGGTCACAACATCGTGGTGGGAACGGCCTGCGCTTTTCCGCTATGGCTTTGTCCTCCTGATCCTTGTCATCTGGGAAATCGTCGGACCCTTCATCAACCCCATCTTCTTTACCTATCCCACGAAGATCGCCGCCGCCTTTTACACAACGACGATGTCCGGCGAATTGCCATACTTTCTCGCGCAAAGCCTGGAGGTCATGGTCTATGGCCTCAGCATCGCGCTCATCGTCGGCATCCCCCTGGGCATCGCGATGGCGCGCGTGCGCTGGCTCGACTGGGCGCTCGACCTGCCGATTAACGCCCTTTATGCAACACCATTGGTCGCCGTCGTGCCGCTGCTGGTGCTGTGGTTCGGTATCTATTTGAAGGCCAAAATCATTGTCGTCTTTCTGTTCGCCGTGTTTCCGGTCCTGATCAACACTTACCAGGGCGTCCGCGAATGCGACAAAAACATGCTCGAGGTGGCGTATTCTTTTCGCTCGAGCGAATGGCGGGTATGGCAGGACGTTCTACTGCCGTTTGCAGTGCCGTACATTATCGCCGGGATACGCCTCGCGATCGGGCGCGGACTGATCGGCATGATCATTGCCGAGTTCTATACGACCATTTCAGGCCTGGGCTTCATGATCACGCGCTACGCCAACGTGTTCGAGATGGACAAGACCTTTGTTCCTGTGATCGTGCTGATGGTGCTGGGCGTTTCGCTGACCTCGCTGCTGAAATGGGCCGGCCGTCGCATCGCGCCCTGGAGCAGTGCCAACCGCTAGGCTTCCGTCGTATTTAATTTGTCGTGCAGGCGCGCAAAGCTTGACGCGCCGGTTTTCGCCACGTCCCCGCAGGAGGTGCGCATGATCCTCGGTCTGTCAGTTCAGAATTTCACAATCGTTCATGTCGTCATCAGCCTGATGGCAATTGCAAGCGGCATTGTGGTGTTGATCGGCATGTTTGGCTCGCGCCGCCTGCCAGGTTGGACGGCAGTTTTCCTGATCACGACGGTGCTCACCAGCCTGACGGGTTTCCTGTTTCCGATCCGCGGCTTTACCCCCGCGCTAGGCACTGGCATCGTCTCGTGCGTGCTGCTGGCATTGGCGCTTTATGGCCTCTACGGCAAGCGCCTCGCCGGCGCCTGGCGCTGGATCTACGTGGCTACCGCCTCGAGCGCACTTTATCTCAACGTGCTGGTATTGATCGTGCAATCGTTCCAGAAATTGCCGTTCCTCAAGCCACTGGCGCCGACCCAGTCCGAGCCGCCGTTCGTGATCGCGCAAGTTATCGCGCTCATTGCCTTCCTTTTGGCAGGCATTGCCGCAGCGCTTAAATTTCGTCCCGCCGAGGACCCGACTACGGGTTGATTGAATCGCGTCGGTGGAGGGCTTCCAAATGGCAGAAGCCGCCGGTACCGGCGGCCTCAGCCAAGTACCGAACGTACGAAGTTTACTTAAGCTGCGTCGCTTTCTCGCTCCGACCAGGACTGCATCTTGGCGGCGGTTTCGCGGAAATTGGAGCAACCGTCCTACACGGCGAGTTCATCGCCTATTACTCAAGGTAAGAAACCATGCGTTGGATTGTGGTCATTATTCTCGCGTTGATCGTTCTGCTCGCGGGTTACACCGTCTGGCCCATCTACGATCTGTACCGTATCGCTTCCGCTGTGGAGACACGAAATCTCGCTGCGTTGCAGGAATTGGTCGATTTTCCATCCTTACGAGCCTCGTTGATTAAACAGATTACAGCTGCTTATCGGAAACAGACTGACAAGTCAGTGGCTGTAAGTGAGCGCAGCGTTGGAGCTGGGGTCGGAGTGGCCCAGATATTACAACCAGAGCGATTGCTTGATTTGCTTGGCAAGGGATCGGTGTCTACCGATCCATCGTCGCGGTCGATCCTTGCGGCACCATTTGCGCCGAGCAGTTTCGGCAGCCCATGGCAAATTTGGCTTAACGCGGATTACAGCGGCAGAACATTTTATGTAACGGTTCCCGTGGACAGACCTTCCGACCAACGTTTCCGGATTCGGCTTCGATTGGTTCAAGGGGATTGGAAATTGCTGGCACTCGACTTGCCTGAAAGCACACAGGCGCATCTCGTCGATGAGCTCTCCAGAGTGATAATCGATCGACCCAAATAGCCGCTTGACTTCATCCAGCGATTTAAGAGGCGACGGAGAGCCCATCGGCGGGAGTCGGTGGCCTCTTTGTATTAGAAACGCAGCGGAAAGAGTCTTTAATTTCGTGGACCCCAGACGAGGTTCGACTAGGTGTCCTCTGAACGATCAACATAGATCAAGCCCGCCTTGGCAAGCGGCTCGCGCATTTTGTACATGTCCAGGCTGAGCGTGCCGGCCTCGAGCTGCTTGCGCTTGCCATCCTCGTCATCCTTGCGCTTTTGCGCTTTCTGGGCGGTCTCGGTGGCGAGTTTCTTTGGAATTACAACGACGCCGTCGTCATCCGCCACCACAACATCGCCCGGTTCGACGTTCACCCCCGCGCAGACAACCGGAATGTTGACCGCGCCGAGGCTCGCTTTCACCGTGCCCTTGGCCGAGATCGCCTTTGACCACACCGGAAAACGCATTTCGGAAATCGGCCGGACGTCTCGACAACCCGCATCAATGACGAGCCCGATCACTCCGCGGGCACGCAACGCTGTCGCCAGCAGCTCGCCGAACATGCCGTCCGTATTGTCCGCTGTGCATCCGACAACGAGAACATCACCTTTCTGGCATTGCTCGACGGCGACGTGGATCATCCAGTTGTCGCCCGGGTGCGCCAGCACGGTGACCGCCGGCCCTGCGATCTGCGCGC
Organism: Pseudolabrys sp.; assembly: GCA_036505835.1. GTDB lineage: Bacteria > Pseudomonadota > Alphaproteobacteria > Rhizobiales > Xanthobacteraceae > Pseudolabrys. The sequence continues at coordinate 12,220 of DASXST010000052.1, forward strand.
CGGGCCAGATCGGACGCATATAGGGCTTCATGAGACCGGACCGGCCGAGAGCCTCGTGCGCGGTGGAGACGCCGACTGCTGCAAGCGTGCCGATGGCATTGCTGTCGGCGCGATTGATGTTTCGGATAACGACGGGCTTCATTGCAGTATTTCCTCTACAGTCGGAAAGAGCCTTTGGTAGGCCTCGCCATATGTCATCGGCACTCCCGTGTTGCGGCTGCCCTGGACGCCCCGGTTGAGCGCCACGCGCTCATAGTATGCCCATAGATGTTTTTGGGCTGCGAGTATCTGGAACGCCTTGTACTTTTGCTCCCACACCTCGTCGATCTTCAAAATGAGATTAGGCTTATAATTGCACATTTCGGGCTGGTGCGGCTCGAACAGAAATACCGGCGGAGCAGAATACTTGTATTTTGCATCAGGCTTGTGCCCCATCGCCTGAGCGACCACTCGCGTCTCCTGTGCGAAGTGCGCGGCGTTTGGGTGGTCAAAGTTGTAGGGGTCCTCAAGGGCGTGAGTGAGCACAAAGGATGGGCCAAGTTCCCCATAGATATCGACC
>DASXST010000053.1:0-14829 GCA_036505835.1 Pseudolabrys sp.
CGGTCGGATCTTGTGATTGACCAAGATCGACGCCGACGTAGTAGTGATACGGAGAGCGATAGGTTGCCGGGTGCGGCACTACCGGGATTTCTCCTTGCTCGGTGCCCATGTTGTTGCCTCCTATCCCCACAATGGTTTCACCAGTGCCGTGAAGCACCGCGAGATGATGTCAGTCGGAAATGCAGCAGTGTCCGGGTCGATGAATTCCAATTGGTATTCTTCGCTGAAACGAATGCCGTTTGGCTATGGGGGCTTCTTCGCACTATCACCGTTCTCGTCAGCGCATCAATTACTTAGTGAAACGCCGTTCTGCGGATTTGCTATCCGTGGCAGGCGCAGCCGCCTGGTCGCCAGGCGTGGCCGGTGCCGCTGCACAAAGTTTGCCGCAGGCGCGCCGATGGACACGATCAGTTCAACCGTTGCTCAAGAGAGCCATGCGCGCTGTGGACCAGCAACCTTGCCGTTTCGGCAATCCGTTCAGCTGTGAAACCGAAATGCGGAAATAGTGCACTGGCGGGTGCCGACTCGCCGAAGCCGTCCATGCCAATGACAGCTCCGTCGAGCCCGACATATTTCCACCAGAGAGCAGTGGCGCCGGCTTCGATAGCGATCCGCTTGACCCCGTCGGGAAGCACGGAGCGGCGGTAGGCCAGATCCTGACGATCAAAGACCGTTGTCGAGGGCATGGAGACGACGCGCACCGAAACCCCTTGCCCGGACAGGATCTCCTTTGCCTTTATTGCCAGCGTAACTTCCGAGCCGGTAGCAATCAGAACGAGGTCTGGTTCTCCCGTCGGCGCATCCACGAGTACGTAGCCCCCCCTGGCGGCGAGACCGGCTCGATCGCCATCGTCTCGCTGTGCCGGCAGATTCTGACGCGACAACAGCAGACTCGTTGGGCCATCCCGTCGCCCGACGGCGGCCCTCCAGGAGACTGCGGTCTCCAAAAGGTCACAGGGGCGCCAGACATCCATGTTGGGGATCAGTCGCAGCGACATCGCGTGCTCGACGGGCTGGTGCGTCGGCCCATCCTCACCAAGCCCGATCGAGTCATGCGTGAACACGAATATCGAGCGCAGACGCATTAGCGCGGCCATTCGTAGTCCGTTTCGTGCATAGTCCGAGAATACAAGGAACGTGCCCCCGAACGGGATGTAGCCGCCGTGTAGCGCGAGCCCGTTAATGATGGCTGTCATGCCGAATTCACGAACGCCGTAGTGGACATAATTGCCGCCTTCATTACGACCGACGGTTCGGCTTGCCTTCCAGTTCGTTAGGTTGGAGCCAGTCAAATCCGCCGAACCCCCCAGAAGTTCCGGCAGCATGGATGCGAGGGCTTCGATGGCCAATTGTGAAGCCTTGCGTGTCGCGATCGCTTCGGTCGCCCGAGCTACACCCGTCATCCAGGCATTGGCCTGCACGTCGAAGTCTGCCGGAAGATCGCCAGCCATGCGCCGGCGGAACTCTGCGGCAGGCACCGGGTACTCGCCGGCGTAGACCTCGAACCGCTGTTCCCATTTGCGCTGCATGCGCTCGCCTTCGCGCCGTGCGTCCCACTCCGCGCGTATCTGCGCGGGGATCTCGAATGGCGCGTAAGCCCACCCCAACGCCCGACGTGTGGCAGCGACTTCTTCAGCGCCAAGCGGCGCCCCGTGAACGTCGTGCGAGCCCGCCTTATTCGGCGCACCCCAGCCAATCACCGTCTTGCAACAGACGAGGGTGGGTTTCCCGCAGGTTTTAAATGCTGTCCGGATTGCGGATTCGATCGCGGCGGGATCGTGTCCGTCGACATCGCGAATGACGCGCCACCCATAAGCCTCGAAGCGGCCGGGTGTGTCGTCGGTGAACCAGCCCCGAACATGGCCGTCAATAGAAATACCATTATCATCATAGAATGCGACAAGCTTCTCGAGGCCGAGCGTGCCTGCAAGCGAGCAGACCTCGTGCGAGATCCCTTCCATTAAGCAGCCGTCGCCGACGAACACGAAGGTTCGGTGGTTGACGATCGTGTGGGCCGGCCGGTTGAATTCCTCCGCCAGAAGCTTCTCGGCGAGAGCCATACCGACCGCATTCGCAAGGCCCTGCCCAAGCGGTCCGGTTGTCGTTTCGACCCCGGGGGTGACGCCGACTTCGGGATGGCCCGGTGTCTTCGCATGGAGCTGGCGGAAGCGCTTCAGCTCGTCAAGCGGAAGGTCATAGCCCGACAGATGCAAAAGCGCGTAAAGAAGCATTGAGCTATGACCGTTCGACAAAATGAAGCGATCGCGATCCGGCCAGCGGGGGTCAGCGGGATTGTGTTTGAGATAGCGATTCCATAGAACTTGGGCGATATCAGCTAACCCCATCGGCGCGCCGGGATGGCCGGATTTTGCCTGTTCAACAGCGTCGATCGCCAGCACGCGCAATGCATTCGCCAGCGTGCGATTGTCCGGGGCGCTCTTCATTTGCGGCATTGCGGTCATGGACGTAGTCCTGTTCAGAATGCTTTCCTCTTGCGATCCATCAGTTGCCAAATCATTGGCGTGAAGATGAGTTGCATCGCCAAGGCCATTTTTCCTCCGGGGCACACAATCGTGTTGGCGCGTGACATGAAACTGTCGTGCAGCATTGAGAGGAGATAAGGAAAATCGATATCCTTCGGACTCCGGAAACGGATGATGAGCATGCTCTCGTCGGCGCTTGGGATATCACGCGATATGAACGGGTTCGACGTGTCGACCGTCGGCACCCGCTGGAAGTTGACATGCGTTTCAGAAAATTGGGGACAGATGTACTTTACGAAATCCGGCATGCGGCGGAGAATCGTATCGACGATCGCCTCTTGCGACTGGCCTCGTGCGTCCCTGTCGCGGTGCAGCTTCTGGATCCATTCCAGATTGATGATCGGCACGACGCCAATGAGCAAGTCGGCGTGACGTGCGACATCGACCTTGTCAGTCTTGACCGCGCCATGAAGCCCTTCGTAGAACAGCAGCTCTGTGCCTGATGGGAGGTCCTCCCATGCTGTGAATGTGCCAGGCTTCTGCTTGTAAAGTAGCGCCTCCTCTTCGTTGTGGAGATATTTCCGCGTTTTTCCAGCCCCCGTTTCGCCGTAGTCACGAAAAAGAGCTTCGAGTTCCTCGAGCAAATTTGTGTCTGGGCCAAAATGACTGAAATTTTGGTTTCCGAGCTTCTGCGCCTCAGCCATTTTCGCGCGCATCTCTGTGCGGTCGTACCGATGGAAGGCATCGCCCTCAATGATCGCTGCGGCGACGCCCTCGCGGCGAAAGATCTGCTGAAAAGTTGTCTTCACAGTTGTCGTGCCCGCGCCCGACGAACCGGTAATCGCGATGATCGGATGTTTTGCGGACACGGCGTGACCTCGGATGCCTTCAGCGGGAGCGGAACAGCGAGCGCTTGTGGAAAAGCGGCGTTTCGAAAGTCGGCTCTTCTCCCTCATCATAATATTTGTGATAGGCGATCAGCCGCTCGACTTCGGCGCGTGACCCGAGGATCAAAGGTACGCGCTGATGCAGAGTTGTCGGCGCGATGTCCAGAACGCGCTCCCGGCCCGTGGACGCGGCGCCGCCGGCTTGCTCGACGATCATTGCCATCGGGTTCGCCTCATACATTAGGCGCAGGCGGCCCGACTTCGAGGTGTCCTTGGTATCGCGCGGATACATGAATAGACCGCCGCGAATCAAGATGCGATAGATCTCGGCAACGAGTGACGCGATCCAGCGCGTATTGAAGTCGACTCCTCGTGGCCCTGTCTTGCCTTGGATGCACTCCTCGACGTAGCGCCTGACCGGCGGCTCCCAGAAGCGTTCGTTCGATGCATTGATCGCAAACTCGCAAGTCGTCTCTGGAATGCGCATGTTGGGATGCGTTAACGTGTAAGCGCCGATCTCCCGATCGAGCGTGAACCCGTGCACGCCGTCGCCGAGCGTGATTACGATCATCGAGGTGGGGCCATAAAGAGCAAAACCGGCCGCGATCTGCTTGGTTCCGGGCTGCAGGAAATCCGCCACAGTCGGATGCGTGACACCCGGGGGCGCGCACAGTATCGAGAAAATGGTTCCAACCGTGACATTAACGTCGATATTCGAGGAACCGTCGAGCGGATCGAACAGGAGCAGATAGTTGCCCTTCGGATATTCCGCCGGAATGGAGTAGGGCTCTTCCATCTCCTCGGAAGCCATGCCACAAAGCTGGCCGCCCCACTCACATGTCTCAAGGATGATTTCGTTCGCGACGACGTCAAGCGGATTCTGGTCTTCGCCCTGGGCGTTGACACTCGTCGCAGTGTCGTCCCGCGCGATCAATGCCCCGCGCGAGACGGCCGATGCAATGAACTTGCACGATGTCTGAATGTCGTTGAGTAGCCCGGTGAGATCCGGATCGGGGTTGGCGCCGCGGCGCTCATTTTCGATGATGAACTTGCTGAACGTCGACCGGCGGTGTGGCATCGCTTCCTCCCGTGGACCGGTGTCTATTACAAGAACACCCGACTGGCGCGGATATCCTCCGCCGCGATTGTCTGAAGTGCGCTCTTATCGAGCGGTTTGCCGCGCTCGGAAAACAAGCGGTTCGCCTGGCGCAGCCGCGCACGGTCTAGTGCATTGCGGATCGAGCGCGCATTCGAGAATCGCGGTTGGCGCATACGGCGCTCGATGTATTCGCGCATCGCCGTTTCCGCCGGAAGATCGAACCGATATTGCATCTTCGTGATCATGCACTTGGCGATGTCCATAAGCTCCTCGGCACCGTAATCGGGGAATTCGATATTGTGGGCGATCCGAGAGGCCATGCCTGGATTACTCTTGAAGAACGTGTCCATCCGGTCCTTGTATCCGGCCAGGATCACCACAAGATCATCGCGGTTATCCTCCATGACCTGGAGGAGAATTTCGATCGCCTCCTGGCCGTAGTCGCGCTCGTTTTCGGGTCGATAGAGGTAGTAGGCCTCGTCGATAAACAGTACGCCGCCCATGGCCTTTTTGAGTATCTCTTTCGTTTTTGGCGCCGTGTGACCGATGTACTGGCCAACGAGATCGTCGCGTGTGACGCTGACGACATGATCGCGCCGTGCATATCCGAGCCGATGCAGGATCTCCGCCATCCGCAAAGCAACGGTCGTCTTTCCGGTACCGGGATTGCCCGTGAAGCACATGTGCAAGGAGGGTGGTTCCGCCTGGAGCCCGAGCTGACGCCGCGCGCGTTCAACAAGCAGCAACGCCGCGATCTCCCGGATTCGTGTTTTAACCGGTACGAGTCCGATAAGCTCGCGATCAAGCTGATCAAGGGTTTCGCCGATGCTCGTCTTGGCAAAGAGATCAGCGAGATCGACGCACTCGGTGGCATCTGTTGGTACGGGTGGAGCAGTTGTCACGCGGCCCTCCCCGCTGCAGTCGCAACCGCAAGTTCGCGACGCATGGCGCCGATGACGGAGCGGAAACCGCCGTCTTCATCGCGGGCACCAAAGATCGCTGAACCGGCGACAAATGTGTCGGCGCCCGCCTCCGCGATGGCGCGAATGTTCCCAACCTTTACGCCGCCATCGACCTCGAGCCAGATCGATTGCCCGCCGTGAGCGACCTGCGCGTCGATGCGGCGGCGAAGGGTGGTAAGCTTGGTCAATGCCTCAGGAATGAAGGCCTGACCTCCGAAGCCAGGATTGACCGACATCACGAGGATGAGGTCGACTTTGCCCATCACGTGATCAAGGACGTGCAACGGTGTTGCGGGATTCAACACCAGCCCAGCCTTGCAACCGAGTTCCCGGATCATCGACAATGTACGATCGATATGTTCGGATGCCTCTGGATGGAAGGAAATGATGTCGGCGCCCGCCTTGGCGAACATCCCGGCGAGCGCGTCGACTGGCTTCACCATCAGATGAACGTCGATCGGCGCCTTCAGACGTGGACGTATCGCTTCGCAGACCACCGGTCCGATCGTAAGGTTCGGGACGTAATGATTGTCCATCACGTCGAAATGAATCACGTCGGCGCCTGCGGCGATCACCCCTTCCACGTCCTCGCCAAGCCGTGCGAAGTCGGCGGAGAGTATCGAAGGGGCGATCCGGAAAGCGCCGTTGTTCATGATCGAGCCCTCGGTCAGTAGCGCTGGCCGGCCGGCTTGGCACCGGCATAGCTGCGCATGGTGTAGTGAACCTGCCGCCCCGGCCCTTCGGCGCGGACCAATTCGAAGCCTGGCTCTTCGGCAGGACGGTTGACGATGAAGGACATGCGCACCGTCTCGAACCCCTTCTTGGAGTCGAAGGCCAGGACCTTGATGTATTTTGCGCTGTGCGCCTTCCGGCAGGCGGTGACCTCGAGCATGACGCCTGCCGGGTCCTTGATGTCGAACATGGGTTGGCCCCACATATCCCAATAGGTATTGCGGGGGTGAGGATCGTCGGTGAACTCGACGGACAATGCCCAACCTTGCGCAAGGGCGTACTGGATCTGCTTCTTGATTTCTGCGTCCGTCAATTCGGGAAGAAACGAGAACTGTCCTTGTGTCAGTCGCATGTGGCGCTCTCCTGATCTCAACTGGTGGTTGGGGTAGGCACGTAGTCGACCGAGTCAGTCGACGCATAGTCGAAGGTGACGTCCTTCCAGGTGTCGAGCGCGGCCCGCAGCGGCGTGCACCATTTGGCGGTATTGGCTAGAATCTGTGGACCTTCACCCCAGATATCGCGACCTTCGTTGCGCGCCTTGACCATGCTCTCGAGCGCCACACGGTTGGCCGTGGCGCCAGCTCGGATGCCCTGCGGATGGCCGATTGTACCGCCGCCGAACTGAAGGACGACATCGTCACCGAGATAGGTCAGCAACTGATGCATCTGCCCGGCGTGAATGCCTCCTGAGGCGACCGGCATCAGCTTCTTGAGGCTTGCCCAAGGCTGATCGAAGAACACCCCGTGCTGTAGATTCTTCGTGACATGGTTCTCGCGGCAGGTGTCATAGATGCCGCGAATAACGTTCGGGTCACCTTCCAGCTTACCGACGACGGTGCCCGCGTGGATGTGGTCGACTCCAGCCATACGCATCCATTTCGCGATGACGCGGAACGATACGCCGTGGTTCTTTTGGCGTGTGTACGTGGAGTGCCCGGCCCGATGCAAATGCAGGATCATGTCGTTCTTCCGGCACCATTTCGCCATCGACTGGATCGCCGTATAGCCGATGACAAGGTCGATCATGACGATGACGCTGCCGAGCTCCTTGGCGAACTCCGCCCGCTCGTACATGTCTTCCATGGTCGCGCCGGTGACGTTGAGGTAATGGCCCTTGATCTCGCCCGTCTCGGCGATGGCCTTGTTGACGCCCTCCATGCAATAGAGGAAGCGGTCACGCCAATGCATGAACGGCTGTGAGTTGATGTTCTCGTCGTCCTTCGCAAAATCGAGGCCGCCGCTGAGCGCCTCGTAGACGACGCGACCATAGTTGCGACCGGAGAGGCCGAGCTTCGGCTTCATCGTGGCGCCGAGCAGAGGCCGGCCGAAATTGTTCAGGCGTTCCCGTTCGGAGACGATGCCGGTCGCTGGCCCCTGAAAGGTCTTCAGGTAGTGGGGCGGGATGCGCATGTCCTCGAGGCGAAGCGCTTTGAGAGGCTTAAAGCCGAAGACGTTGCCAATGATCGAAGCCGTGAGATTGGCAATCGAACCTTCCTCGAAGAGGTCGAGGTCATAGGCGATATACGCGAACCACTGACCGGGCGTGCCGGGTACAGGCTCGATCTTGTAGGCCTTCCCCCGGTAGTATTCACTATCAGTAAGACGATCTGTCCAGACTACCGTCCAGGTAGCGGTGGAGGATTCGCCCGCGACGGCCGCAGCTGCTTCCTCGGGATCCACGCCGTCTTGCGGCGTGATGCGGAAGACTGCGAGCACGTCGCTGTCCTTCGGCTCGTATTCAGGTTCCCAATACCCCATCTGTTTGTACTTCAGAACGCCCGATTTATAACGCTCCTTCATGTTGGTAATCTTGATATCGACGGGCTTGTTCATATTCGCTTCCTTCCTGAATGTTCAGTTTCAGATTGGTGGTTGCGCCAGGTTGGTCGGCCGACGCGAGCCACAAGTCGGGGAGGCTTCGTTCAGCGTCCCGCACAAGCCTTCGTCGCTAGGCCGCCAGTTCGAAGAGCTTCACGCTGAAAAACGGTGCGCCCTTGGCAGCAAGCAGTCTGTATAAAATGAAACACATCGACTGGCTGAGTGACGATCCAGGGTGACCATTGACCCACATGCAGCTAACAGCTCGGACATAATAAAGTAAAACAAGATATACTGTCCTGAATGTTAAGGTATCCCTTGTGCATTGGTTTCTCAGGACAGGGCCACGATCATGAGGAACGTCACCATTAGGCAGCTCCAGATTTTCGCTGAAGCCGCGCAGAGGCTGTCCTTCGCGCGCGTCGCTGAGCGGCTGCATCTGAGCCCGGCTGCCGTTTCCTTTCAAATCAAACAGATCGAGAGCATGACAGGATTCGCGCTATTCGAACGCGTCGGTAGAAAAGTGTCTGTGACTGACGCCGGCGAACGGCTGCTGGTCTATGCTAAAATAATCCTGCAAGCTCTCCATGACGCCGATCAGACACTCATGGCTCTAAAGGGCTTGACGGGGGGCAAGGTGACGATTGGCCTCGTCTCGACTGCCAAATACATTGTCCCCCAAATGCTCACGCGTTTTCAGGCCAGCTATCCCGCCATTTCCATCAACCTGAGGGAGGGCAACCGGCGGCAAATCATTGACATGCTCACAAAAGGCGAAATAGATCTCGCCATCATGGGGCAGCCACCCGAAGGTGCGGATGTGCTTGCCGAACCATTCGCTCCGCATCCTTCCGTGCTCATTGCGGCGCCATCCCATCCCCTCGTCGGGTTGAAAGCGTTATCGCCAAGCGTACTTGCCGGTGAACTGTTCGTCGTTCGCGAAGAAGGATCCGGCACCCGATTGCTCCTCGAGCGGTACTTTCAGACGGCTGGCCTTTCGCCGCGTATCGCAATGACGTCGAGCAGCAACGAAACCTTAAAGCAGGCTGTCATGGCTGGAATGGCCCTTGCATTGATCTCGCGCCATACCATCGGACTTGAGCTTGGACTCGGCCTGGTTACTACATTGGCGGTCGACGGTTTTCCCTTAATGCGCTCATGGTTTATCGCGCACCGGCGAAGCATGCCGCTGCCACCCGTTCATTCTCGGTTGCGGGCGTTTTTAATCGAACAAGGTCAGTCGATCATCAATGATCTCGAACGCAGCTACGATGAGATTGGTATCGGAATCAGGGAGAAAACAACCCGCCGTCCTACCGAGGCCGACCGCCAGCGGCCACGTAAACTCGGTCGGTCAGGGAGACCGCCCAAAAAGAAGCGGGCTTGAGCTGGTCCAGAATGCCCGCGAACCGGATCACGACATCATCAGCATCGCGACGCAGGCTGGCGCGTTCGTCCTCTTTATCCATTGGCGGGCGGAGCCGAGCGGCGCGCCGCATCCGGCCCGAGCTTTGGGCCGCGCCGGCGATTTCTTTTTGCATTGGCGCGTTTGTCCTTTTTATCCATGATCGGCGGGGCGGAACGCATCGACGTCAAAAGCGCGGTGATCGGCGAGCATCCCCAGGTCATCATCGCTCCGCCGGATCACCCTCTAGCCAAGCAGCGTTCTATCTCGCTGCGAGAGATCGCCAAGCAAACCATTCTGATGCGCGAGGTTGGCTCCGGGACGCGCTTGTTGGCGGAGCGGTTCCTGGCCCAACATAGCATCGAGCCCCGCATCGGCATGGAGATAGGATCCAATGAGACGATCAAGCAGGCAGTAATGGCGGGCCTCAAGATTGCGTTTATCTCCGCACACACAATTGCGGCTGAGATTGACGACGGCCGGCTGGCTATTCTCGACGTCGCCGGCCTGCCAGAGATCCAGCAGTGGTTCGTGGTGCATCCAGCGACGAAACGAATGATGCCGGCGGCCAGGAGTTTGCGTGACTTCCTCGTCGCCGAAGGGCGACGCTTTTTGCCGAACCTAAAACATGGCTGGCGAGGTGGCAAAACGCCTGCGGCGAGAGGCAATCACTCTGCCAAGAGGAAGTGATGATAATTTTCGTTTTTCGGGTGAAGGCTTGGCAGGGCATCCGTGTTCCCGGCGCGTTCTCTGCGGCTTGCTCCCTACATTGGAAAAGAAAGGTCAGCTTGGGCATCCATTGACGGGCGCATTTTGCACACTGTTATTAAGGAGGAATCATGCTTACCATTGTTTTCGATCTCGACGGCACGTTGATCGATACCGCTCCCGATCTCATCTCGACGCTCAATCTTATCCTGTCGGGCGAAGGCTTGCCGCCGGTAGCTTACAACGACGGGCGTCGGATGATCGGAGGCGGTATACTGGGCATGATCGAACGGGCACTGAACGCCGAAGGCCACTATCCGCCAAAGCCGGAGATCGATCGGATGTTTCGCGCCTTCGTCGATCATTACGGCGCTCACATCGCGGAACGCTCACGCCCCTTCCCCCACGTCGATTCGGTCCTGGACCGCCTTGGCGCCGAGCGCTGCCGCCTCGCAGTCTGTACCAATAAGCTCGAATTTCTCTCGGTGCGCCTGCTCGAGGAGCTCAAGCTCAGCCATCACTTCGTCGCGATTTGCGGCCAAGATACTTTTGGCGTGCAGAAGCCCGATCCGGAAATGTTGCGCCAGACCATATTGCGCGCGGGCGGAGAGCCGGCGCACGCGATCATGGTGGGCGATTCCGTAAGGGATGTGCGCACCTCGAGGGCGGCGGCCGTTCCCGTCGTTGCGGTCGATTTCGGCTATAGCGAGGTCCCGATTGCTACACTAAATCCCGACCGCATCATCGGCTCGTTCGCCGAACTGCCAACGGCAATTGCGGGGATCGAAGCGCGGAGGCCCTTATAGAAGACCGTCGGCAAGTATTTGAGCCGCGGGCTGAGCCTCCGAACAGAATAACCGCGCCGATCAAGGCGTTGATGATTCCGGTAATAATACCGCGCCTAACGAACTAGAACCTATCTCAAAATTGTTTGAGGAACACAATGAGGCAGGCAAGCTGGACGAAGCCGAGGAAGTTGTGGGCGTGATATTCCCAGCGGACGAGGATTCGACGTTGCCATTGTATCCAGGCGAAAAAGCGCTCGACCAGCTCACCGCCATCATGGCTTGGTGCGCCACCATGGCTTCCGCCACCGGCACTTCGTGCGGCAACGCTTCTACGGCCCGCGGTTCTACTACGCGAGCTATGGCCGGTTCTGCCATCGCCATTTGGGCCTCGTGATCCGGCACTGCCATCTTTTCGCCTACTATCCACATCGGCTGGCTGGGGATACGTGCGCTATCACTGAGCTAAGCGCCGTCGGACAATAAAAAGGGCCCCGCAATGTGGGGCCCTTCCCTTTTTTTGAGATCGCTACCGCGCCAGCGGATCGGGCCGAAGCTGGAAGTGCACGGCAAGCGGCTTGCTGCCCTTGCCGCCTTCCCTCAGCCACGGCGTCCGGTCACCGCTCGCCGTCCAGAGGCCGCGGCCTTTCCAGCCGGCATTGGGATCGTCGATGCGTCCGTCGAATCCCTTGGCATAGAAGCCCATCGGATACGGCACCGTCAGCCGGATCATTTTGCCGTCCTTCAATGCAACGAGACCGTCCTGAAGATTGGCCGTCGACATCGGCACGTCCTCGCCGAGGCCGAACGTGTTGTGCTGATCGACCCAGGTATAATAGCTCGACTCCGCGCTGTTCTCGCCGAGGCCCTTGAAGCCCGGGCCCGGATACTGGTGGAACGTCCAGCCTTCCGGACAATGATCGCCGGTCGCGGTGGGACCGTTGAGCACCTTGCACTTACTGCGATCGAAGCTGCCCAAATGCCCGCTGGCGAGCGACGCCCAGATCACGCCCTTCTTGTCGATGTCGGCGCCGCGCACGCCGAAGCCGGGCGCCGGCACGTTGTAGACTTCCGACAAGCCGGTCTTGGGATCAAAGCGGATGATCGTGCCCGTGCGCATCACCATGGCCGGGCCGAGCGCCGCCTGCGCGCCCCAGATCGAGCCATCGCTCGGGTGCGGCATCACCGCGTAGAAGCCAGTATTGACCCGCTTGTCCTTTGCCGGATCGACCGGCTGATCCATGGCGACAAATTCGTCGAGCTTGCCGTTGCCGTTGGTGTCCAGCACGAACGGCGCCCAGCCCTGCGCCTTCGCCGCGTCGCCGGTCTCCCAGAATACCTTCGTATTGACCCAGCCGACCACCGGCCCGCTGCCGCTCACCCATACTGTGTTGTCGGCGTCATAGCCGAATTGCACGTGATGCGTTCCGAAGCAGGTGTCGACGAACTTGTAGTCCATCGTCTTCGGATCGAGCACCGCAAGCTGGCGGCCCGAGCGATCGAGCGGCACGACTTTCGCCGACGGGTGGTTCGAGCCCTGCTTGCACCAGTCCGGATTGGCCATGCCGCGCACCGACGCGGCGATCCACAGCTTGCCGTCCTTGTCGTACATCGCGTTGTGGTGGTTGGCGCGCGTGTCCCAGATCTTCTCTTCGCCCCAATAGGGCGACGGCATCGTCGGCTTGAGGTCCGCCGCATGTCCCGGCCCGAGCGATTCCGGCATGTTCGGATCCATCACCGGCGCCTTGTAGGTCGAGACCTTGTAGGTCTTGGGGTCGAGGATCGGCACCATGTCGGTGGAATATTCCGGCTGGCCGAACAGCGGCCCATAGGCATTCACCGTCGGATAGCGGCGGTCGGACGCGATCAGGTCGTGCAGATATATCTTCGGGTCGCCCCATTCCCAGGTGGTGACCACGATGTTGCGCTCGACTCCGTCCGGTCGCTTCGGCTTGGTGTGCGGGAGTTCGCCGTTGGCGATGCGGTCGGTCCAGTCGCCGAAATACTTGTAGGGTGCGTGGCCGACGCTCGCGAGCCGGGTGACCATGGACTCGCCCGACTGGCCGGAGGAGATGCGCCGCTGCCAAGCCTCCTCACTCGACTTGAACTCGCCGAGGTTCTTCGGAATGGTGCGCGTGGACAGCTGCCCGAGCTGATGACAGCCGATGCAACCGTTGTTCTTCATCTGATTGAGATAGTGTGACTGCCGGATCTGCGGCGGGATGTCGTCGCGCTTGCCGAACTCCTCGGCTGCCGGGATCTTCAGCATCGAGTACCAGTAGATCGCGGGATAGTATTGCGCCGCAGCCTTATCGTCGGGCGCCGGCACCGCCGTGAGATTGAGAGTGCGGCCAGGGGCGCTCTGCTGCTTCGGCGAATCGACCAAGCCGTAGCCGCGCACCCAAATCTGATAATTCGCGCGCGGCAGATCGGGAATGAGATAACGGCCTTGATCATCCGTCACCACCATGCGGGCGAACTTGGTCGGCAGGTCGGTGGTTTCCGCAATCACCCAGACGCCGGCTTCCGGCCCGCTCGGGCCGCTGACGACGCCACCGATATCAGTGTCGCCGACAGTGACGGCGGCGGGTGACTGCTGGGCGTTAAGCTCTGGCGCAGCGGCGGCCAGAAATACGGCGATGGCTGTGGTTGCCAAAAATGAAATGATGACTTTACGGCGCATTGGTTCCTCCCGGGAGCCGAGTTGTTCGATCGTGCCACGAAGGTGGGATTTGGGGAAGCCTCGTTGACACGAACGCACCACGCACATGCCGCGAGATTTGCCAAATCGGCGAGTCCTGCAGGCGCTTGTCGCAAAACGTGTTTGGAGGAGACAGAACGCATGCAAACGGACGTGACGGAAAAAATACGTCTCCCAATCGAACATATCTCAAGTTCATTTTGCGCGAGATCGACAGATTTTTAATTCATTTGCGCGCACTCAATCGTCACAACACAGTTTTGTAGTTCGGATAGCTTTGCGGCAGCATGTGACCATTGCGCACCTGTGTTGAGAATCCACAGCACCGCTTCAAGCACATGACGGGTCGGTATCGGCTTACGTCCCGGACGTCCATCGGCAATATGCTCCTCCGGAAAATGCTTCCGAATGCGCTCCGACTGTTCGTTCGTGATTTATAGCGGATCGACAGCGCGCCGTAATTTTGAGATAGGTTCTAGTCATCCGGAACGGCAGCGATCCTTCAAAAATGCGATGCCACTTGCCAACTGCGTGTTCGTGGGTGCCGAGCTCGGCAGCCACACCCTTTAATGTGGCGAACTTGCGCGATGGTCTGCTTGACGAGGCTCGCCCCCGGCTGCTCCTTCCATGACTGCGGCCAGCTGCTATCGAAAAATTCAAATCGGAGCAATCGACAGCAAACTATCAGCCATGAGTGATTTGCCCACCACGTGATCGAATGAATTGCGCGCAATGTCCTTGCGGCAGAAAGTTGCTATTCCGCCCCAGCACGGCCGAATAAAAGCTGGTCGCGCGCTACCACCGTCCAAAAACAGAGCGTTCTTGCATCGAAGTTTGTCCTGGAAGAGACGCGAACTCAGCCAGATTGGCAAAATCACTTCAGGAGGGATTCGGCGAGCGCATTGAGAGCGAGATCGCGAAGTGGCGAAAGGTAGTTCAGGGCGCTAATCTGCGTATCCAATGACTGTTCGACGAATCGCGAGCATACCTGATGGCACGCAAGGTCATGGTAAGCTGTGCGGTCACTGGCTCGGCAGATACGCCCGCCCGCAATCCCGCTGTCCCGGTGACACCCCCCTGAAATAGCTGCGTCAGCGCTTGATGCTGCGGAGGCCGGCGCAGCAATTGTCCATATTCATGTCCGTGATCCACAAACAACACGCCCAAGCATGGATCAGCACTTTATCGTGAGGTCGTGGAGCGCATCCGTGCAAGCAACTCTGATGTGCTCGTCAATCTGACCACCGGT
>DASXST010000054.1:0-6931 GCA_036505835.1 Pseudolabrys sp.
GCTTCCAACTTCGTAACGCCCTGCTGCCGCTAGGCAAGACCGATCGGATCCTGCGCTCTCTGGATGAGCTCGACCCCATTCTCGCCCGCCTCGGAGACAAACAGCGCAGCGCGCAATACGCGGCATTCCGATGCAATCATCATTTCCTGATCGGCCAACAGCGTCGTGCCATCGAGTTTGGTGAGACAGGAGTCCGCCTTGCGCGCGAATGCGGCGACCGGGTCGTGCTGGGTCAATCACTCTTCCGTCTCGCGCAGAGCTATCACGCCCTCGGCGAATATCGGCGAGCGATCTCGCTGCTCGAGCAAGGCCTCGAATTCAACGCCAATGAACTCCGTCACGACCGTCACAACTTGAATATAATTCCCTCCGTACTGAACCGGACTTGGCTGGCGATTGCTCTGGTCGAATGTGGCGATTTCAGCGCCGGCATGAGGCACGCAAGGCGCGCGCTCGAAATCGCCGAGGGCGCTGAGCATCAATTGAGCAAGTTGTTGGGCTGGCTTTCAATCGGCTACGTACTCTCTCACAAGGGCGAGATCGCGGGAGCGGTCGGTGCCCTGGAACGCGGTCTCGACCTGAGCGATCGCTGGTCGTTCCGAGTTTGGCGCATTCGCCTCGTGTCTGACCTTGGTGTTGCCTATGCCCGTTTGGGCCGTGCGGAGAAGGGGCTTCAACTCGCCGAACAGGCAGTCAGCGATGGTGATAAGATGCAATTAATAGCGGACAAGCCAAGATTGTTGATCCGTCTCGGACAGGTGTCCCTCATAGCGCGCCAGATTGAAACAGCTCTAACGCTTGGAAAGCAAGCAGCTGCGATTGCGGCGGTGCACGAGGCGAAAGGAGACGAGGCATGGGCGCGATTCCTGATCGGCCGTGCCTACTTGGCGGCGTCTGAGCCGAAAAACCTCGATGAATCAGAGAAGCAGCTTGACATTGCCCTTCGCCTCGCCACGGCATGCGAAGCTCGCCCGCTGGCTGCTTTTTGCAACACGGCGCTTTGCCGGATCTATGCCCGACGCGGCGATCAGGTCAGGGCAAAGGAGGTCGATGCCGTCGCGACTGCAACCTACCGAGACCTCGGCATGCAACCACTCCCGCTGGATACGACGCTTTGACACTGGCTCGACCGCCGCGTGAGGCGAAGCTCATGTAAGAACCGCGGCGATGTGAAACCGTGTGGTCGGTCTGGTCAAAAATCCTCGAACGCAGCCCGTAGTGAAAGCAGCTAACTCTGGGGAGGTGGGACCCGCAAACCATGCCGAACGAACGTTCCTTGGACGCGAGACCGTGCGTTCCGTTTTCCTGCCTTCCTCACCTGTTGGAACATCAGGCACAACGTATTCCCGACTCGCCGGCGATTCTTGCTCCAGGACGCGCTCCACTGATCTACAGCCGCCTATATCAGCACGTCGAAAAATTGGGGCGCGCATTGCGGGGTATGGGGATAGGCCGTCGCGACCGGATAGTTGTGGTACTACCGAATGGTCCGGAGTTGGCGGTAACGATTCTCACCGTCTCAGCGAGTGCGGTGTGTGCGCCGCTGAATCCAGCCTTCGGGATCGAAGAACTGGTGGGATATTTCGCCGATCTGCGCCCTCGTGCACTGATCGCGCAAGCTGGAATCGAATCGCATGCGCGCCGTGCGGCGCTTTCTCGCGGCATCCCTATCATCGAACTTCTGATCGCATCCGAGGCAGAGGCTGGTCTCTTTGCAATCTCAGGAGACCAAGGTAGCGCGCCGTCCGAGGACCCGGTCAGCGCCGGCGACACGGCGGTGCTGCTGCCCACATCAGGCACAACGTCGCGGCCCAAGATTGTGCAGCAGAGCCACGCCAGCATTTGCATATCGGCCTACGCGCATAGTGCGGCACTGGCACTGAAAGAAACTGATCGATGCTTGAATGTTCTACCATTGTTTCATGGGCATGGTCTCCATGCCACCTTGGTTGCCTCACTCGCGGCGGGCGCGAGTGTCGTATGTACCCCTGGATTTGACGTCAATCGTTTCTCTGGGTGGCTGACCGCGTTTCAACCGACGTGGTACTCCGCAGTGCCGACCATACACCAAGCAATTCTCACCCAGGCGCAGCATGACCGCGAGCGACTAGCAAACAGTGGGCTACGCTTCGTCCGCTCCTCGTCTGCTCCTCTGCCGCCTCGCGTCTTCGCGGAACTCGAGCGGACTTTCGAGAGTCCTGTGATCGAATGGTACGGGATGACAGAGGTCACTTCCTCGCCCATTGCATGCAATCCGCTGCCGCCACACGAGCGCAAGGCGGGTTCGGTCGGGCTGCCAACCGTCTTGGATGTCTCGATCATGGACGAACGAGGGGCTTTGCTGCCTAGCGGCCAGACCGGTCAAGTCGTCGTCCGGGGCGCTGCCGTCACGGTGGGCTACGACGGCAATCCAGGGGCGACCGAGGCCGCGTTTGCCGGCGATTGGTTCAAGACAGGAGATCTTGGTTACTTCGACGACGACGGGTACCTGTTTCTTGTGGGCCGCACGCGCGAGATTATCAATCGTGGCGGCGAGAAAATCGCCCCCCAGGAAGTCGACGAAGTGCTGCTGGACCATCCAGCTGTTGCAGAGGCCGTAACCTTTGCCGTCCCCCACGCTACGCTTGGCGAGGACGTTGCGTCGGCCATCGTGCTGCGGCCCAACGCTGTGGCGACGCCGAACGCCATTCGTCGGTTCGCCATCGGGCGGCTCGCCGACTTCAAGATCCCGCGCCAGGTTGTCATCGTAACGGAGTTGCCGAAAGGCCCGACCGGCAAGGTGAAGCGTGTCGGCTTGGCGGCGAAGCTAGGATTCGAAAATGGCGGCGTCGTGCCGCGGATCTTCCTTGCGCCGCGAACGTCTCTCGAGAAAACGCTGGCCGGCATTTGGGCGACCGTCCTGCAAATCGAACAGGTCGGTATCCACGATAACTTCTTCGCGCTCGGTGGAGACTCTCTTCTAGCAACCGAAGTTCTCGCTCACATACATAACACCCTGCTCCTCGACGTTGAAGTCTCCTGTATTTTCGAGGCGCCGACCGTTGCGGAGATGGCTCAGCATCTCGAGATGTTAATTGATTCTGGTCAAGCACGGCGGCTTTCTTCAGCCATTCCGCGCTCAACCCAAGAGGGTTGGGCACCGGCCTCGATCGCCCAGGAACGTCTGTGCGCGCTTCAACATGCGCTGCCCGACATACCTTTCTTAAATATCCTTTACGCGCTCAGACTGACTTCGTCATTCGACGTGGCGGTCCTGGAACGGAGCATTAACGAAATCGTGCGGCGCCACGAAATTCTCCGCACGACCTTCGACGTCGAGGAAGGCCGTCACGTGCAGGTCATTGCACCACAGTTGACCGTGCCCCTGAGGTTTGAGGACCTGCATGGGTTGCCAGAATCCAAGATGGAGACCGCCGGACACCGTCTTATTCAAGAAGAGGCGCTTCACTCCTTTGACCTCGCGCGAGGTCCCCTGATGCGCGCTCGCTTGCTGAGGCTGGCCGAGCGGGAACACCTCTTGCTCATCAGCCTTCACCAATCTATCTGCGACGGTTGGTCGCTCGGCGTGCTTGTTGAGGAGCTTACAGCCCTATACGACGCCTTTTCCGCCGGACAGCAGACGCCACTTGCGCCTCTCCCGATTCAGTACACGGACTTTGCGCGCTGGCAGCGGCAATGGAGGTCATATCCGGAAATCGGTGCGCAGCTCGCATACTGGCGCGAGCAACTGCACGATCCGTTGCCGGAGATAAAGCTTGCCTCCGCCCGGCCGAGAGGGACAATCGACGACTTGCGCACCGCCCGGCGGGAGGTGACGTTGCCGCCGAGGCTGTCGGAGGCGCTAAAACGCTTTAGCCAAGAAGAAGGCGGCACGTTGTTCATGGCGCTCATCGCCGCCTTCAAAACGCTGTTGCATCTCTACGTGGCTGAGGAGGACGTGCGCGTGGCAACGCTGGTCGCCAATCGCAACCGACCGGGGAGCGAGCACCTCATCGGCCCACTAGTCAATACAGTGATTCTCCGGACGAATCTCGGTGGCGATCCCAGTCCTCGCGAGGTCATGCGCCGGGTTCGTGCGACAGCCCTCGCGGCCTTCGCCCACCAGGAACTTCCTTTCGAAGAGCTCGTCGAGACGCTCGAGGAAGAGCGTGGCGTCAAGCCAGAGACGCTATCTAAAATGATGATTTGGCTACAAAACGCCGCGTTGCGCCCGATTGCGAGTTCCGGACACAAGCTCGCTTTCGAGGAGGCCATTCCGAGTATGCTACTGCCGCTGGTGACAATAACGAAATTCGATGTTATTTTGATGCTGCGCGAAACCGGCCGTGGCCTGATGGGATGCTGTGTCTACAAGCCGCATCTGTTCCGCGCCACCATGATCGATCGCCTTCTTCGAGATTTCCGCAAGGTGCTTGAACTGATGCTGACGGAGCCGGAGCGACCAATCTCGAAAATCCGCCTAACCGTGAACGCGAATTCTAAGGGGATACATCATATGTGCAGAATAGGCGACGTATTCACCGCCGATGAGTTAAAGACGCTCAGTAAGACACAGCGCAACATCCTTGAAAAGTACGGTAAACTTATCGTGCTGACTAATCCGGCGATCCGGGACATAATTAAGAAGGATCCAAAGGTCCGCAAGAAACTAAAAGGGTTGCTGGACCCCGCACGCAAGCGATTGACGCGCATATAAGTATTTCCGTGCCGCCTGCCGCCTCCAGCGAAATGGCCCGTCGATTATCGCAGCGTAGTCGATCGACAAGGTCTGTCACCGCCGTTTCCTCGTGCGCTTCCTCTTGTGCTCCGTATTAGGCTTGGCCGCATCGATCAGCGCCGCGGTCAAATCCATCTGCGCCTTGAGCAGTGCACGCTGATAGAGCGATGCTTGCAGGTCATTGGCCTGTGCCGCCAAGCGGATGAACAGAGCGAATTCCCGGACCGTCTCGGCCTCATCTGGAGTCATCTTCCTGTTGTGGCTCATCCAATATGCTCCGCAATATATTGCTCGATCTCAGCCTCCATCGACCGGATCAATTCTGTGATCGCCAGCTTTGGGTCGGCTGTGCCGGCGCTAGCTGGCCGGATAGCCCGGCAATGGCCTCCGCTCGTGGCGCGCACTCTGCCAGATGAAGGAAGGCTCTGCGTGGACATTTCATCTCACCCCCACGAACAGTCGCGCTCGCCAGGGTTCAGTCCGCCTTAATGCCGGCCGCCCGAATCACCTTGCGCCACTTCTCAGTATATTCGACGACGAATTTACCAAACTCGGCAGGTGAGCCTGCGAAGGGCTCCGCGCCCAAATCAGCGAGCCGTGTCTTGAATGCGGGATCAGCAAGCGCGGCGTTCACCTCCTTGTTGAGGATTGCGATGATCTCCGGCGGCGTGTTTGCGGGAGCGCCGATGCCATCCCAACTGCTCGCGTCGTAACCCGGCACAGAATCGCCGATCGGCGGAACATCCGGCAATGCGGTCAGGCCCTTGGCGGTCGTCACCCCCAGCGGCCTCAACTTGCCCGCCCTGATGTGCTCAATCGACGAAATCACAACGTCAAACGTGACCTGCACCTCGCCGCTAATGAGATCGAGCAGCGCAGGCCCCGCGCCGCGATAGTTCACCGTAACCAGTTCGACGCCTGTCATCATCTTGAACAACTCGCCATAAAGATGCGGTGCGCTTCCTACGCCGCCTGTAGCCATGTTGATCTTTCCGGGATTGGCCTTGGCGTAGGCGATAAATTCGCGAACTGTTGTAACCGGTACCGAAGGATGAACTTCCATCACGCCGCCCGCGCGCCTGACGCCTGCAACCGGGACGATGTCGCGGACGAAATTGAATTTGAGATTGTCGTACAGTGTGGCGTTCCAGGCGTTCGACGCCGAAACTTCAAGCAGGGTGTAGCCGTCTGGTGGCGCCCGCACGACCGTCTCGGCGGCGAGATTGCTACCAGCGCCTGGCTGATTCACGACGATGAATTGCTGACCGAGGCGTTCCGACAACCATTGCGCGATCAGCCGTGCACTGGTATCGAGTGGGCCGCCCGCTGCATAGCCGACGAGCAAGTGCACTGGCCGCGTTGGATACGTTTGAGCCCCGGCGATGCGCACCATGCTCAGCGGCGCGACAGCACCCGCCGCCAATTGAAGAAAAGTTCGACGGAGAAGTTTCATTGGATTCTCCCAGTGCGCTGCGCGCGCTCGGACGTTGTCAATATCTAAACGATGGCGTCCGAATTGCTACTTTAAGCGATTGAACTTCCGCTTTTGATGCTGTGGACGAGTCCTCCACTGGGTTGACCCGCGATGTCGGGTTTGACCCATTCCGTCTGGTCAAGGTCACGCCGTCTGGTCAACGTCACGGCACATCCAACCGCCGAATGGGTTGCGCGTCAAATAACGGAGGCATTCCCCTGGAACGAGGCTCCGCGCTACATGATCCGGGACCTGGATTGCATCTACGAAAGCAGTCCGTGAGGGCTTGGCGATCTCAGGCTGGCTTCTTGCCCAGAGGCCTCATCCCGTCGGTCGATGGCCGGCCAAGCGTCTCGCGAAGATGGGGGACCGAGGCCTTTCCAAAATCGGGAAGGCTAAGCAATGCCTCGTCCGACGTTTCGCGCACCTCTCCGACAGTCTTCAGGCCGGCCGCGAACAGCGCATTCTTTATCCGCGTGGGAATCGAACTTCACGGGTTGGTGTCTTATCCGGAAGCTCTGGCGTTGGCTCAAGCTCGCTCATTTCTTCGCCTTCACCCAAGCTTCGACCCGGTGCTAATCATGAACCTCGAACAGACGAGGATTCGCGTCGACGTACTCTGCCCACAACTGCTCCATCATCGCCCCCTCGTATCCCGGCGGTGGCGCTACAGAACGCCTCCCACTGCTGGTCGGCCGCGGCCGCACGCTCGAAATCGTTCTCGGCGCGAACGACTTCGA
>DASXST010000055.1:0-4281 GCA_036505835.1 Pseudolabrys sp.
GCCGGCAAACGGCCACTTGCGCTGGTCGGCGTTGGAAAACACCTGAGCCGCGACTGCCGCAAAAGGCGGGTGGAAGATGTCTCCGCCTTTGGTGCCGGCGTATTTCTGTTTGAGAGCGTCGAGTTTATTGGCGTCCATTACGTTCTCGGGTCGTGTTCTTTGACCGCCTCGGCGGCCCGCGGTCGGAAATCAGTTCTGGGCGTGCTTATTTCACGCCGCAATCGTTTGTCACGGAGGCGCCCTCATTGCTTACCGAATGCCATTCTATAAGAATCGTGCAAGTCGCTCCCTGACTGCCGCGTACTTGCGCGTAATCGGAGAGTCGTTGCGGAAAGGGTGGTCGAAACTGCCTTAGGATTTCGGAGAGGTCGGGAATTGCGCCGGACCAGTGTCCAGGTTCAATATATCGAGGGTATCGCCAAACCGAAACCGCTTCATAACATTCTGGCGTCTCATGTGCGTGGGTGGAACTCTTACGCGCAAACATGAGGCAAGCTGGTCTAAGCAGTCGTCTGAGAAGGCACTGCACTTTGTCTCTAGGCTGAGCGGCGCATATGCTCGGGTTGAGGGCGGCGGACCGTTTCAGCCCTTCACAGGCCCTTACCGCCTTACCAGTATTCCACAGCGAGTTGAGTCTGGTGACTTGCGTCCTCAACCTCATTAGCGATCTTTAGGCGATTGGCACTGTTCCCGCGATCGATCGATATCAATAGCCATCTGAAGAACCTCTCGCGTACTGCAACACGTGTTTGATAGTGTGACCCTAGGCCCGCACCCACCGCCACCGCGCGAGAGGCAGATGATAGATGTCATGCTCACGGCGGCAGAAGGCGTTGCAAAATCATGCGAGTCACGTTGTCCTGCGCCGCTTTTCCCGCTGCCTGAATCGCCCTAAGCTTGTCAACTTCCGCCGCGGTCCCGGATGGTGCTGCCGTCGGTGCTACCCGTGCCATCGACAGGACCAGCGTGTCCTTGTTGGTTCGCGTGAAACTCAATAATCCGGCGGGGTTGACACCGGTAAAATGGGTCAGCGTCCAGTTAGGCCCACCGCCAACGCCGAAGACCAACGTGAAGTCGATGGTCGATCCGAAATTGGGCGCCAAGGCGGCGCCACCGGTCGGCGGATCAGATGCCAAACGTTTGTCTACGCCAAGCGCGGGAATCTTGTATGGATCTTCGTTCTTGTATTCGGAGCCGGTCGCATATCGGAGGCCAGTTGCGATAATCTCCTCAATGCCGAGGTTGCCTATTAGCCCCGACCGGTCGTTGTCACCCCGGCATTTCTTGAGTTTAGGCTCCGTCGGAGTATCTCGGTCGAACAGTAGCGTGAAGGTCACGTTGAAGTTGCGGTGCTGCTGCCCGGTGAGCTGTCCGTTCAACACTGCCGTAAAGTTTAAACCCGACGTAATATACGGGTGGATGTAGCTCAACGCCGGATTGACGCCCTGATCGTCGGTCACGTCCAACGTTAGGTTCACATTCGCCACGTATTGGCCATCTTGCAGCGCAGCTAGCGGACTATCTTGGCTTTTACTTTTGTTCACCGAATAGAGGATCTCGCATTGAATTTCGTTCACGATGTCCGAAACCCTCGGCCCGATCTGCTCGGGAGTGACGGCATTATCGAAATGTGGCAGTGTCGAACAGCCGCAAATCAACGTGGCCGCACCAGACAGTGCCAACCATTGGATTCGCTTCATCGCAATCCTCTCCGCCGCACGCCACCTCGCGAGAAGACGCGCAGCCAACCTAAAGTTTTCGATGTCATTTTCTGTAGATTTCTTATTTATACGCGAATTTGTTCTAAGGCAGCCTAGCGTTTCATCAGAGCTCTACGGTAAGTTATTCAGGATGGCCGTTCCGTCCAGAGTTCCCAGGCCAGTGCACGCGTTCCACCCAGGACCAGCATCATAGCCGTGGACCGTTTTCTTGGTAGGCGGATGACATGGCGGAGAGGGCGTCCGTTCCGACTATATAGAATGTCTTGATTGCGTCGCCTTCCAATTCACGACGCAAACTTACCCCCACAATAACCCGCGGACGCAACGCGGATCGTACTGGACATTGGCGGATCGCGACTGCAGCTTGGCTTAAAGTTTCCTCGCGTAGTCCTTCTGGACCTGCTTGATGCGCTTGTCTGAGCCGAGGAACGCATGCTTCGACATATCAGCGGAGTATTTGCTCGCAGGCGGATGCTTTCCGACAGCCTCCGCGAGTGCGCGTATATGATGCGGGCCGGCGCCGCAGCACACGCCAAGGTAGCGAATACCCAAGTCGAAGGCCTCCTTGCCGAACGCCGCGATCTCATAGCGATTGCAAGTGAAAGGATCGAGGGCCACCGGGAAGGGCCGCGTGCCTTCAGCGAAGTGCCAGTGCGTGTCGCACAAGGATTGAAACGACGGCTCGTTTTCGCTGGTGCGGTAGGGGACGGGAAGCGCCGCCACGTGAATCTTGACCGTCTCGCGTACCTGTCGTAACAGCGGCATCATTGTCGCCGGACCGCGGATGCAATTGAGTCCGACCACATCAGCGCCTGCGTCCGCAATCCGCCTGCACGCATCAGCGACGGTCCAGTTCTCGCGCGTTACATCGGCCTGGTGCATGGCAAGCGTGATCACTGCCGTCTGCTTCGCGTGCTTGATGACGTCCACCGCGATCAGCGCCTCCGCAGCGTAGGAGAATGTCTCGCCGATGATATAGTCGACGCCGGCGTCGGCCGCCCAGGCAACCTGCTCCTCGAACATCGCGCGGACGGCCTTGTGAGAAGCCGGGTCCGCGGGATCGTAGACGTTAGTGTTGCAGATGTCGCCGGCAAACAGTGAGCCGGTTTCCAGCGCGACGGTTTTGGCAATATCGAGCGCCCGCCGGTTGATCCGCTCCAGGTCCTGCTCACGCCCGATGATCCGCAGTTTTTCGCGGTGCGCATAATAGGTGAGCGCTTCGACGACATCCGATCCGGCGTGGACGAAGTCGCGGTGCAGCTGGGCCACTGCCTCCGGATGCTCGAGCACAACTTCGGGAACGAACGCGCCGGCCTGCAGATAGCCACGGCGTTCGAGCTCGAACAAGTAGCCTTCGGCACAAATCACGGCGCTCTGATCGAGCCGCTGCAGCAGCGATGCCTTCTTTCCGGTTGCTTGTTCCATGGACCGACGCCTCCGTCTGGCTCACAGGTGCAACTATCGCACGATTCGACACCCATTCGTCAATGCACCGGGCGCCAGCGGACGCCTCCGGTTCCCGCGCTTTGGGACAAGGCTCGCCGCGGACTGCCGAGTGTCGTATTGTTCGGCCTGTAGCAACCGAGCTCGAGGAGCGCGGTGGAAACGCTGTCATTCATCTTGCATAACCTGCCCGCGATCGGCGAGCGCACGCTCGAACACATCTCGATCGTCGGTGTTGCCGTCGGCATAGCGATCCTGACCGGCGTGCCGACCGGCATCGCGATCACCCAGAGCCAGCGAATCGCGGATACCGTTCTCTATCTCGGCTCGATCGTGATCACCATCCCGTCGATTGCGCTGTTCGGGGTGCTGATTCCCATCCTGTCCAAGATCGGCCACGGGATCGGCTGGCTGCCGGCGGTGATCGCCGCGATGCTCTACGCGCAGTTGCCGATCATTCGCAACACCTACACCGCGATCCGTAACGTCGATCCGGCGCTTCGCTCCGCCGCGACCGGCATGGGAATGTCAGCCAGGCAACGCTTGGTGCGGGTCGAGATTCCGATCGCATTGCCGGTCATCCTTGCCGGTGTGCGGATAGCAGTTGTGCTCAATATCGGCGTCACGGCGATCGCCGCGTATATCGGCGCCGGGGGCCTCGGCACCTTTATCAGCCGCGGCATTTCGCAGACGGACATCCGACAGCTGATTACGGGTGCGCTTTCGCTCGGCCTGCTCGCTATCGCCGCGGACTACGGGCTCCTCCGGCTGCAGCGGCGATTGACACCCAAGGGCCTCGCGGTCCGAACCGAGTGACATAAGGCCCATGATTCGTCTTCAAGGCTTGAGCCGCAGCTATGCGACGCCGCGCGGAACGATCACCGCCGTCGATGACGTGACGCTCGAAGTTGCGGACGGCGAGACGTGCGTGCTGCTAGGTCCGTCCGGTTGCGGCAAGACCACCACCCTGCGCATGATCAATCGGCTCGTCCTTCCGACCTCGGGCAAGATATTCATTGCCGGGCAGGATACCGATGGGATCGATCCGGTGGACCTGCGCCGCGGCATCGGCTATGTCATTCAGCAGATCGGCCTGTTCCCCAACATGACGGTGGCC
>DASXST010000056.1:0-4010 GCA_036505835.1 Pseudolabrys sp.
ATGGTGGCCGAAGTGCCGAAGAAGGAGCCCGCAGCTCCGGCAATGCCGGGCGGCGGCATGGGCGGGATGGACTATTAATCCATCAACTCTCCGGCGCAAAAAAAGGAGGCCCGGGAAACTCCCGGGCCTTTTAATTTGTCGACCAGAGGAGGGCCTTGTTGCACCCCCCAAAAAAACGTTGGCGGCGCTACCTCGAGGCAACACTCCTCATCCGTCATCCGGTCGGCGACGTCACCAAGAACGATACGTTAAAAAGCTCGCCACGGCCAAATTGAGTGCGCGGTCGCGCCCGGTGCCAATAAATCCCTGCCCGTCGTTCCTGGCGGCTACCAAGTCATGACACCGCCCTTGGGGTTACGTCGCGTTCGCTTAAAAAATTCGGACTCAATTTCAATAGCTTATTTGGTGGGCGCACAAGGATTCGAACCTTGGACCCCACTGATTAAGAGTCAGCAGAAGTGTAATAATTTTAAGTCCCATTCCGACAAATTTTCCATTCGTTGCCGGATTGAATGGCAAGAAGAACCTGGTTTTGTTGGAATGGAATAGCGGTCAGAAATGCCCGAGCAATACGACCGCCTGACGCTCCTTATGCCAACCTGCCCTGACCTCAGATGACGCTTAGAGCCGATCCAAGAAGATTGGATTCGAGTCGAGTAACGTCTAGCCGCTCACGACACCGATGCCGTCGCTGGTTTTCGCAGAAATTGTCTAGTGGCGTGCAGCGGACCCGATTGCACCTGTTCGGTCGTCCTGACGAAACTCTGCGTCATAATTCATAATCTCGCGCATCAGCCGTTCGATCAATTGCTGGCGGATCGTACCGTCCTGGCTGCAAGTTAGTTCTGCCACCGTCTTTGCAATTGCGGTAATCACTTCATCAGTATCGATTGTGTCCGACTCACCGATTGTTGCGGGATACTCAGCAAAAAAATCATCAATCAGTTCGACTATTATGCAATGAAGGCACGGTCGTTCGTGGTCGTCTCGCTCTTCTGACATGAATGCTCTTTCCTTTCAGCACAAATGTAGGCACCCGCTTGGATTTTGCCACGCCCGCGACCAGTGCAGCCGACGCGATAGTCTGTAAATCGGCGCCGAACATTGACCCCCTGCAATGGTGCCGGTCAATAGAGGGCTGGAGGCAGCCTTTTTAGCCGGCGCCATAAAATTGGATTGGCATGAGCATGTCTGCGCATCGCATGTCGCTCCGGGAATCAGGTCTCTTAAGGAATTCGTTTCAAGGATCTGACCGCAGCATCATTAGCCGACAAAGTGCCCGAGCGCATCGAGTGCGGTATCGATGTCATCCGGCGTATGATCGGCGCTGATCTGGAAGCGAATTTCCTCATCGCCCTTCGGCACCACGGGGTAGTTCAAACCGGTGGCGAGGATGTAGTTACGGCGCAAATGAGCCACCAGCGCCGTGGTGCGTGCCGTGTCGCGCAGCAGCAAGGGCACGACCGGGTGCTCGCCGGGCAGGGTCTCGAAGCCGAGCCTGATGAGCCCAGCCTTGAAGCGCGTAATCATCAAGCGAAGATGCCGCAGCAGGGCTGCTCCGGACGGGCTGTCCACGGCATCGATCGCCTTAAGCGCAGCAGCCGCTTCCGCTGGCGTGATCGGGTTGGAATAGATGTAGAATGGAGAGGTTTCGCGCAAATACCGAATGATGGTGTCATCCGCCACGACATAGCCGCCGTTGACGCCGAACGCCTTGCCCAGCGTGGCCACTAGCAGATCGGCCGGTGGCGCATCGGTGTACTCCTCGGTGCCGCGCCCCGTCGCGCCGAAGGCACCGACCCCGTGCGAGTCGTCGACCACCAAGATGGCATTTTCCGCGAAGCTGGCGTCGTAGGAACGCACCAGCGTCATGATGCGGTCGAGCGGGGCATGATCGCCGCGCATGCTGAAGATGCCGTCGGTCACGACGATCGCACGGCTGCATGTCTTCGCCGCGAACCCAAGCGCTTGCTCGAGCTCGCTCATGTCGAGATGTTTGTAGATGTGCTTCTCGACTGGTCGAGCAAGCGCGATCGCATTGATGATGCAGTTGTGATTGAGTTCATCGCTGATCACCGCCGTCTTGTCGGTGACGAGGGGCGCAACGAGACCCATCATCGTGGCATAGGCCGACGAGTACAGCATGGCGGCCGGGCGACGGTGGAAGGCTGCGAGACGCCGCTCCAACGCGACGTGCGGGGACCAGGTTCCGCTGATGAAGCGGACCGCGCCGGGGCCAGTGCCATAGGCGGTGGCCGCCCTCTCCTCGGCCTCGATGATCTCGGAGCGCAGCGCCATGCCGAGATAGCTGTTGGAATTCATGCACAGAAATGGGGTGTCTCCCTCACCCTCAATCAGATAGCGCGGGCCGTAGATGTCACGCCCCGGCACGACTCCGCAGATCACGCTTTCCCTGCCCTTGAGTCGTCCGCTCTGCGCCATTTCGTCAAGCCGAGCGGCCAGAACACGCATCAATCCGTGGGTCGGCATGGCTGTCTCGCTTTTTATGCGCCGATCTTTCGCGCATTGATCCTTGCGCCCAGCCGCTCGCGCATGTCGGCCATCATCGCCGCGAGATCGTACCACGGTAAGAAGTTCCAATCCTGCCTTGCAACGCTCGCATCGAGTGAGTGCGGCCAGGTATCGGCGGTCGACTGTCGCACGGGATCGACGTGATAATCGATCGAAAATATTGGAACGTGCTTGCGGATCTCCACGGCAAGCTCGGCTGGCGTGATGCTCATCGCGGTCAAATTGTAGGCATTCCTGAATCGAAGCCGTGCAGCGCTCGCTAGGACAGTCGCCACGCCTGCCCACGACTGTTCCAAAAGCTCCTCGCGAGATATGGGCCGCAAGCTATGGCGATCGTTGAAGTAGCTGCGGATCACCCGATCCACTTCGGCGACGTACACACGAAAAGAGTAGCAATTATGCAAGATAGATGGTGGGCGCGATACCTAGGGGCGGAAGTTGTCATTTCTAATGTTTCAAACGTTTAGGTTCCCAAACTGGAGTGATGTGATTCCGAATAGCGGAATCAAAATCCAACTAATGCGCGCGACATATCCACGCGCATTTCGAAAAATCGGCTAAGGGCGCGCCCCGAGAGCGATCAATAGGTTGGCGATAATTTCGAAATGAAGGACTCGAACCTCCAACCAGAGCGTTATGAGCGGCAGGAAGCCTCGCGATCTCGGTAGAAATAGCGTGTTTATTGATTTTCATTCACGGTCGCGAGTGCTCGTGACTGTTGTTTCTGGGGCCAAGCTGGTGCGGTTAAGCCGTGAGGGCTGGCCGCAGGAGGTCGGCCCACACGCGGCGGTTCGACAGCCTCCCGTCGGCGGCGATGTCGAAAGCTGTGAGCCTCCTCGCGTAGCACTCCGCAACGATCAGCATCGCGTTATCGGGCGTCACGGCCATGCCGTTTGGGAAGGCTATGCCATCACCGACCTGCCGAGCCGAGCCGTCCGAGGTGACGAGAGCGATAACCCCGGGAGCGAAATCCTCTGACCGCTTAAGTCAAATCTGTTTGGCCTTGCCGTTGTCCAGGACACGCGCAACGGCCTCTTGAAGCCGCTGGGGGACCTTATGGCGTGCGTAATAGGTCCCATGTCTGTCTAACGAAGAAGCCTCGGTGCAAGCTCGACTGTCTGACCGATATTGAACTTATGTGCCACGAGGCATTCCTTTCGTCATATTTGGTTTGGAAACACTATGGGCGACGCTCTCTTCGTCCTTATGCTTATGCAGGAAGCGGGCAATCTGTCCTCTCAGCGCGGCTGATTTCAGCGCGTCTCCCATTGAGCCTGCGGTGTCGAAGAGTTCGCGCTGGAGTTTCGTCAGAATCGTGTTCCACTGCATGATGACAGCCGCGCCGAGGCAGCGAAGAATATCTTCGGCGACGGTCTCGCGGGCGGTGCGCTTTTCAGCGTCGCCATCCTGTGGAGGGATGCCCTGCGAATGGATGATCTTGTCGAAATTATTCGCCAGCCAATCCTCGTTTTGCCGCC
>DASXST010000057.1:0-7951 GCA_036505835.1 Pseudolabrys sp.
CGCGATCCCACCTGCGACGAGCCCAAGAAATTTGCGCCGCTTCATTGTTGCCCCTTCGATTTAACGTCGGTCGAAGTCTACTACCTAAAGAGCGGATCTTCGTCCATCGACGTGATGCTCGCCGATGTCCGCTTTGGGTCAAAAGCCGACATGTGCGGTGCAACTAGGGGTGTCCGCTTTGGGTCAAAAGCAGACATTCGCACCGCAAAAAGTCATGTCCACTTTACCCCCGAAAGAGAACATTTGGAGTGCAGCTCGGGATGTCCGCTTTGGGCCAAAAGCGGACATGGTGCGTTGTATTCGATCACCTCGTCCTGACGGCACCTCGATGCCGAGCACTCGCGCCTTTTGAAGGTTGATCACGAGTTCGAATTTGGTCGATTGCAGCACTGGAGCCGCAATTTGTGCCACCGGCGCGCTTCGATCCGGCCGCAATTCACGCTGCCAAGCCGCAGTGCCGCGACAGTTTGCAGGCCAGATCGAGGAGGGCTTCGTCGCCGCCAGCCCAGCCAATGAACGACAGGCCCACAGGGCATCCATCGATCGTGCCAGCAGGGATGCTCATCTGTGGTAAGCCGGAGATGCCTGCCGTGCAGGTCAACCGCATCGCGCGCACGCGAAAGTCCTCAAGCCTGGCGGCCGGCGTGTCGAGCTTGGGCGCAATACTGGGCGTGGTCGGCAGCGCGAGAACCGTGCCTGGCACCGCAATCTGTCGAACATGCTCGCGCCCCTTTGACTGCACGTCTCGAGCCGCGTCGGCCTGCTCCTTTGTGACGGTCGCAGCAAACTCAATGCGCTCGCGCACGCCCGGGCCAATCGTCGGCTTCCGGGTTGTGACGAAGTCGCCAAAGGTCTGCCAGACTTCATAGGCCTGAACGATCCTGAAGGCTTCGTGCCAGGGATCGAAGCCTTCGGAAGTGATCCTGCCATGCACCATTTCCGGCAGATCGTCGCTCATGAATTCGAGCGCCGTGCGCAGCAGATCCGCCACCGGCTCCTCTGCCTGCGCAAAGGCGTCTTCCAGCACCACGACGCGCTCGATCTTCGCGCCCACGCGGCGGCCGTCGAGCAGGACCGCGCCGACCTTGCGGAACACGCCCGGCGCCGCGGCGAACCAGCCTGGCACATCGAAGGTCGGCGCCATGTCGGCGACGCCGGCATGGTCGATGCGTCCGTGCGTGGGCCGCAGGCCGTAAATGCCGTTGAATGATGCCGGCACGCGCACCGAGCCGCCGGTATCGCTGCCGAGCGCGAAATCGCACAAGCCCGCGCCACAGGCGGCGGCGGAGCCAGCGGACGATCCTCCGGGCAAACGGCCCGGCGCGCGGGGGTTCATCGGCGTGCCGTAATGGGGGTTGACGCCGCTCAAGCTGTAGAAAAATTCGTCGCAGACGGTTTTGCCGATGATGGTCGTGCCGGCGTCGAGAATCTTTTGGATCGACGGACAATTGCGCGTGGCGGGCGCATGGCTTGCCAGCCAGTCAGGGTTGCCGCAACCGCTGCGTTCGCCGGCAATATCGTACATGTCCTTGACCACTGAACTTAGCCCCGCGAGCGGACCGCTCGCGGCGCCCTTGATCGGGGCGCCGATGTCGTGGGGAACGAAGCAGCTGCGATACCCTTGCGACGGCATTTTCGTCTCGCCTTTGCGGTTGATATTGGTTCGGTGCCCCTGTTTTCCAGCGGCCGCCCTCCGTCTGAGTGCGAAGGCATTATTTCTAGACAGCATTGCCTGAGCGAGTTGGACTGAGGTCCAATGTGGAGCTGTTATGTCCGCTTTGGGTCATAAGCAGGCATCTCGCCGTGCAATCGGGGTGTCCGCTTTACTGCCGAAAGCGGACATTCCGAAGTGCGGTCGGGAGCACACTAAGGCTACGATGGCGAAAACTCGGCGGTTGGCAGGCGTTCAGCGGGCGCCATTGTTTAGACGAATCTAGGCGAATGTCCGATTACAAAACCCCGCAGCCGCAACCGATCGTCCATTGCGTGCCGTCGGCTCCAATGGCTGTCGGCATCGCTGCGTCAACGGTCGCCGCCGCGAATTGTTCGCCACTCTCCACGGACGTCGATTTGCTGTAGCCCGGATATTTGCCAATCGGCAGCCAGTCGGGCGTAACTTTTGGAGCCGCCGGCGCGAGCGACGCATATTTGCCGTCGCCATAGACCACCTTGCCGCCGACCATCGTTAGCACCGATGATAGTTGCGAGATGCGGCCCTCCGGCACCGTCAGGTAGTCGTCGGACAAGACCGCCAGGTCGGCCCATTTGCCGACCGATAGCGTCCCTTTCTTATCTTCCTCGTTGCTCATCCAGGCGCCCGCCGCAGAATAGGCGCGCAACGCCTCCTCGCGGCTCATCAGGTTGCGATCGGCGGCGTGGCGCAGCCCTCCTTGCGTCTTGCCGGTGACCAGCCATTGCACGCCGACCCAAGGGTTATGACTGGAAGCGCGGTTTCCATCCGTGCCGAGCGCAAACGGCACGCCCATCTTCTTGATGCGGCCGAACGCGGGGGCATCCTCGGCGGCCTCCTTGCCCCATTTGGCAACGTAGGCTTCGCCGTCGGCCGACATTCGGTTTTGCAGGCCGAGACTACCGCCCAGACTCTGGAGCCGGTCGAGCGTACGTGCGGTCATACCCTCGCAATGCTCGAGACCCCAGCGCAGCTTGTTGACCGGCACCTCCTGATTCACCTTTTCCACCACGGCAAGGATACGCTGTGCGGTAAAGTCGAACGAGGCGTGCATGCGGAATGGCCAGCCATTCAAGGCCACGAACTTGATGACCTCGGTTAGCTTCTCTTCCATGATCGGTGGCTGCGGCAACGGATCCTTCGCAAAATTGGTGACATCGCCGGCCGCCCACACGATATATTCGCCGGCCCCGCAGAGGCGGAAATAGTCGTCGCCCTGGAACAGCTTCGCTTGCGCGAGCCATCCTTTGTAATCATCAATCTCGCGTCCGGGTCGCTGCGCCATCAAGGT
Organism: Pseudolabrys sp.; assembly: GCA_036505835.1. Taxonomy (GTDB): domain Bacteria; phylum Pseudomonadota; class Alphaproteobacteria; order Rhizobiales; family Xanthobacteraceae; genus Pseudolabrys. The sequence goes on from DASXST010000057.1 coordinate 2,982, forward strand.
GTAGCCGATGCGCACAGTTAAGGCCTTGTCGGCGGCGAGCTTGGCGATGGCCTGATAGTGCTCAGGATAGTTCTGGCCGCCGCCGCCGGCGTCAATCAGGCTGGTGACGCCGAGCCGGTTGAGCTCGCGCATCATGTGTCGCGTGGACATTACCTGTTCTTCCGCAGGCAATTTCGGAATCTTGGCGAACACTCCGAGCAGACTGATCAGGCTGGTAGTCGCGATCAGCATGCCGGTCGGATCGCCCTCGCCGTTGCGGGCGATGAGTCCGCCCATCGGGTCCGGCGTCTCGCGAGTCCAGCCCAGCGCACGCAGACCCGCTTTATTGATAAAGGCTCGATCATAGAGGTGCAGCACGAAGCACGGCACGTCGCCGCAGGCCGCGTTAATCTCGTCAAGGGTCGGCAGCCGCTTTTCCTTGAACTGATTGGGAGTCCAACCGCCAATGACCTGCACCCAATGCGGCGCCGGTGTGCGCTGCGCCTGCTCCTTGAGCATACGTAGCGCCAGCGCGAGCGAGGGCACACCATCCCAGCGAACCTCCTGCGAATATGTCAAACCGCCACGAATGAAATGCGTGTGGGCGTCATTGAGGCCGGGGACGATGGTGCGACCGCCGGCATCGATGATCGTGGTTGTTGGCGCCCGCACCGATTCAAGTTCGCGGCGGGTACCGATTCCAATCACTTTGTCGCCTCCAATCGCGATCGCCTGCGCGCGCGGAGTCTTGGCATCGAGGGTTATGATCTTTGCGTTCTCTATGATGATGTCGGCTTTAGCGTCCTGTGCCATCGTCGCGACCGGTTCCAGCATTTTAGCGACAGCATAGATGCCCCCCACCGCTGCGGCGCTCGCAACGAAGTTGCGTCGCGTCAGCGAAGCTCTCGAAAAGCCAAACGATTTCATCTCGCAACACACGCACATGGACATTCCTCCGTGCAAAAGTGCTTTATTGAACGGCTGCGCAAAAGTTTGTGTAAGGGTTGAGTTTCAGCGGACATGCTCCCCCGTTCACCGCCTTTTGGCTACTACCGCGTCGCTGCATGTCGCCCCCGGACCTGTTGACAGCGATTTTATGCAAATCCGAGCATGTGCGCCATGCGGGGACCCGAAGCGCTTGACGCTGGTGTTAGGTAGGAACGTCCACTCTGTGTGGTAAGCGGACAAGGCAGCTTCTAATCAGAATGTCCCACCATAGTGCTTCCGGATTATCACAAAGACGTGGCCACCTATACCTAGGTCTTACTGGCCTTTGTGACGGCGAACACAGCGGAGCGGGTGTGCGTAGCCTAAAAAGAATTCAACAAACTATAGCTGCGCCCAACGTAAGGAGCGGCGATGAACAGCGACGTACCGAGGCCGGAAAAAGTTCTGCAGCAGGTTGCGGACGAAAACGTGCGGCAAGATTTAAGCAGTGCCGCTGCATTACCGACTTCTTATTATCAACTCTTATTGCAGAAGTGTAGATCACGGCGCGGTACTTCCGCTATTGCAGGTAATGCGGACATGGCCGCTAGTGACCCAAAACAGAGATGAGATTTACGCCGACCGGTTTACTTTCAATGCGACCGGCCAACGGCTGCGCGAGTAGATTTTCTTGCGACAATCTATCCGATGGACCTTGGTCCAATTCTAGAATCTCGAAGCTGCCGATTAAGTGAGGGGTCCTGGCTGAAACGTAATTACCCCGCACTGGCTCGTGACTTCTTTAGCGTTACGGGCTTTTTCAGGATGAAGCTAAGTGGACTTCATCGAAAGATATTTAGGTCTTGCGCCTGATCACGGGGATGGTTCATCGGAAGCCATCATTCTTAGGAAGCCATCATTCTTATAATGCTCGTCACGACAATTGCCGGAATAGCGCTGGGCTTCCTCGGCAGACATCATGAGGCGCAAGTAGATAAAGCGCAACACTCAGTTATGTCCGCTATTGGCTCATAGCGGACATTCCTAGCTGCACCGCACATGTCCGCTTTCGGTGGTTTAGCGGACAACGGATCAGCCATCGGTGGCACTTGCGCCTGTGGCGCAATGGTTTCTTGAATTTTTTGAGGTCAGGCGCGGCTCGAAAAACGCGCCGGGGTAAACAATGGGGTAAACAAATCGACGATGTTGCAGAAAGCCCAACAATGGCACGGCGAATGGTTGCCGTGGCTACGCGATCATTGCGACATCGCCGGGCAAAGCTCACTTCGATACTGTTAATTGTCACCGCACTCTTGTAACATCCTGCCGAGCTGCCGATTACGGGGGGAGCCGAATTCCCCGTAAGAGTGAAGGGGCAGCGCAAGTGCCGTCGGCAGGCACATAACTCTTAGCAGACCTCAACCTTTTCGGTCTGAATGCGTGTCACGCCGCGCGCGACTGCGCGCGGGTGGCCCTTTTTCTACAACAACACCAACAGAGAGGAGCGCGCACACATGGCGACAGACCAGGTCTCTTTCTACGACGAATCTCTAAAGAAACAGATAGAGGGCTCCTTCATATCGGATGGCAAGAAAATCCATGTCTTTTCCGTATACGGTTCTAAGAGTGTCCCCTATAACGATCTTGGCGCGTGCATCGATCATAATTCACAGGTTTTGTTAGTGCAAAAGCTATTGAGCGAGTTGGCGCGTGATCCGGGCAGCAGCAAGTTTAAGGACCTTCAGCAGCAGAAGGAAACCGATCCCTTCAGCAACCTTGAGCCGATGCAAAGGCCCTTCGTAGGCGGCGCGGGCGGCGGGGGGGCGGGAGCTCATCCTTGAACGCGGGCGGGGTCTGACATACACACGCCAACCGCACGCCCGCACTATCGCGCCAGGCCCCGCGCCACGCACATTCCGCGCTACTGAACAGAACCCCGGCAGTGAGGCCGGGGTTCTTCTTTGCCATTTGATATGGCAACGACTGTCAATTTCTTGGCCGAAATTCACAAGATGATTTACTCATGCCTCTAGCAATTTCCGGCGCAGCATTTGTGCCTTGGGCCATGACCGCGCAGCGGGAGTGCCTTGGGCACCCGGATACGGACCGTCATCAACCTGCAACGGGTCTAATTCCCAAGGCTTCAAGTGCAGGATGCGGCGCAATGCATCGCGGTCTTTAGCCTTAAACGCCGCCACCATTTCCGCCGTGACGTCTATCTCAATTCCGGCCATCGCGATCCACCCATGTTGCTCGCGAATATCAGTTACGCGCAAGCCGTAATAGCGACCGATTGCCTTCAATGCACGTCAGTTCTTTCCGCAACGCCACCGCCTTCGGCCATTTCCGCCGCAACCATAATCAGAATATCAGAATCGATGTCGTCAATGTCCTCGATACTTTCAGGCTCCGGCAGCAATGCGGCAAGCCGCGTCACGCGGTCAAAATGTCCGTCCAAATCACTACAACGTTGTGGTGATTTGCGGTTCGATTTCATGGGTGCTTTTCCCACGGTCGCGGAAACGGCACCGGCTGATTCCGCGTCAAGCTTTTCGGATCGACGCGGCTCACCGAACGCGAGGTGCAAAAAATGCCGCTGTTATTCTATTATTCTTCTGTCGCTTGACATAGGGCCTGACATAGGCCGGCGGCGGCCGACACGCTTTGCAGCTGGCTGTCGCTCAGAGAAAAATGCATCGGCGATGGTTCCGTCGCAGACCGAAGTACACCGCAATCCGTAGTACCGCAGCAAGAGTTTGAGCCCGCGCCGCAGCGACCTGACGCCGTCAATGCCCGGTTCAGCCCGCAGTTGGACGGTGAAGACTGCTCTCTCGGAGATGCCGAAGGGGTCGGAGGTACTAGAGAGCGGGACGCTGCGCGGTCGAGGCCGACTAGGTGACAGGTAAGGCATGGTTTCTGCCCGCTCCCGGTTACTCAAGATCCGGCACCATTGTCACTGGTGAAGTCGCGTATTGTCACGATTTAGCATTCGTACCTGCGCGGTCATAGCGATCCGCGAGGAATTCTTTTCCGCTGCCCCCCCAGTGCTTCGGTTTAGCAGCCCTGCCGGGAAGGAGATTCGCTACCCGGCAGGGGCTCACGCCAAACACCAATGGAGGTCCTTGATGTCGAGCGCTACATCAGCTCAGCGTTATCACCAAATCTCCCGCGCGAAGCGTGAGAACGCTACCCGGCAGGAACGTGCGCGGCTCCGCCAGCGGGCCAGACCAGAGCAAGTTGGTAGAACCGACCGGCGAGTCAAAAATCGCCAGCTCAAAAACCACACCGGACGCGGAGAGCGGGCCGAACAATAGCGACGCCGTGTTGGACGCTGACTGCGTTGGAGAAGCGGCAGCACCAAACAATGCCGTCACGCGACTGCCGATCTCCGAACTTACACTATCGCGAACCGCGGCCCAACGCGCAACCGGTTGCGTTGCTGCGGCGGCGCCCGTCATCCAATCCAATGTGTTTTTGCTGAGGTAGCTGCTCAGATTCATTGTAGCTACCATTCCTCAACATGACGCAGGATCGCTTGCACCACGCGGTCTATTTCTAATTTACCGATGGCCTTCGCCAATTTCTCGCGTCGCATCCGGATCAAGTCGTGCTCGGGATGCTCATAAAGCAAGATCGGCAAGGCTCCTTCGCGCTCGTCGAGGTCTGCGTTGATCCGTGCTGCACAGTCGAGCAGCATCGGCGCTACTTCACGCGAAATAAATTCTGTGACGGCTGCCTTATCCATGCCCATCGTGCACCAATTTTAGCGTCTTTGCCGCTGGAGCCGGGTCGCGCGCCTCGAGTTGCTGAAGTCGCATCTCGAATTGCGCGAGGTGGTCCGCCATGGTCGCGCGCACTTCAAGACTCTCAATGCGCTTGCGCAGTGGTGCGACCGCTTCGTTGATGGCGTCAGCAATTGTTTTGCCGAGTGCGTCCTCGTCGGCCATGGTTTGCTCCTCTATTGCAATTTTTCTGTTGTCGGGTGCAAATCGTCGCCCCATTCACTGCCACCCTCGAGCACATCTGCGGCCGCGCGCTGCCGCAATTCTTTCTTTCCAATGACA
>DASXST010000058.1:0-9061 GCA_036505835.1 Pseudolabrys sp.
TTGGCATCCGCGCGGGCCGTTTCGCGGCGATTGGCGACCTGCGGCAAGCATCCGCCGGTGAGGTTATTGACTGCCGTGGACTACACTTGCTGCCGGGCGTGATCGACACCCAGGTGCATTTTCGCGAACCTGGTCTGACCCACAAGGAAGACCTTCAGAGCGGCTCCCTTTCTGCGGTGATGGGCGGAGTGACTGCGGTGTTCGAGATGCCGAACACCGATCCGCTCACCGTCAGCGCCGAAGCCTTGGCGGATAAGGTTAAGCGTGGTCATCGCCGGATGCATTGCGACTTTGCGTTCTTTGTCGGTGCGACGGCCGACAACACCAAAGATCTCGCCGAGCTAGAACGGCTTCCCGGTTGTGCCGGCATCAAGGTGTTTATGGGGTCGTCGACCGGCTCGCTTCTGGTTGCCGACGACGCCGGCCTGCGTGCGGTGCTGCAGAGAATACGCCGTCGCGCTTCCTTCCACGCTGAGGACGAGCCGCGCCTGAACGAGCGCAAGAACCTGCGGGTCGAAGGAGATCCGCGTTCGCATCACATGTGGCGCGACCACATCGCAGCGCTTAAGGCCACCCAGCGGCTTGTTACGATCGCGCGTGAGACGGGTGCACGCGTGCATGTTCTACACGTGTCGACCGCGCACGAGATGGAGTTCCTTGCCGGTCACAAGGACGTTGCGTCTGTTGAGACCACGCCGCATCATCTTACTCTGGAGGCGCCGGGCTGCTACGAGCGGCTCGGCACCCGAGCGCAGATGAATCCTCCGGTGCGCGATGCCGCACATCGTTCGGCGATCTGGGCTGGCATCAACGATGGCGTGGTCGATGTGTTGGGCTCGGACCACGCGCCGCATACGCGCGAAGAGAAAGCAAAAACCTACCCGGCGAGTCCATCGGGCATGACCGGGGTGCAGACGCTCGTTCCGATCATGCTTGATCACGTTCACGCCGGTAGGCTGTCGCTCTTGCGTTTTGTCGATCTCACGAGCGCGGGACCCGCGCGTCTGTTCGGCATTGCCGCCAAGGGGCGTATCGCCGCTGGCTATGACGCCGATCTAACCGTTGTCGATCTCAAGCGACGCGAAACGATCACCGATAAATGGGTGGTGTCGCGCGCTGGCTGGACACCCTATGACGGCGTGGCAGTGACTGGCTGGCCGATAGGAACCTTAATTCGCGGACACAAAGTCATGTGGGAGGGCAGTCTCATGGCGCCCACGCAGGGCGAGCGGGTGCGTTTCTTGGAAACCTTAGCGAGCTGAGCCGGTCATTGCCGCTGCCCCTGCCCCAGCGAAAATTCGCCGTTGCGGATGCGCGTGCTTAAGCCGTCGGTGAAGGTTGCCGCAGCCTGTTCGCCGTATGTAGTCACGAGCTCGACGAGGGCCGCGAACAGACAGGCTTGCGCGAGGCAATCGCCGTCAACCCCATCGTGGCGGGCTTCCGCCCAGGCTTCCTGGAGGTAGGCAAGTGCCACGCGCTTCTGCTCGCGGTCCGAATTCGACTCGCGCAGGTGGATAAAGCCTTCGGCTGTCGCCATCTCAGCGTCCCCGACGCCCAAAGGGGGCGGACGTCGAACCCCCACAGGAACGCTAGCACGCTGGCGGGCGTGCGATAGTTCGCATTAAAGAAAAGGTTAATTGCGCCGCCTAGTTGGCGTATCGCGCAGTTATATCGCGGGCGATCTTGGCGCCTTCATCGAGATAGCGGCGGATTGCGAGGTCGGCAGAGGGAGTGCAGTTGCGGTAGGTCTGCTGGAACCCGCGATAGCCGCGATTGAAGCTTGCGACAATTTTGCGGCGGCGTTCGCCACCGGGGACTTCCGCGTCGATCAGCGCTTGCATCTCGTTGCGCCATTTCTGTCCTTCGTTGGCGCCACAGATGGCACGGAGATAGTGAAGCGCGCCGAGGATTTCGCCAAGACGCGCCAGATCACCGTCAAAAGGCGCCGGCGTATCGCTCTGCGCGTGCACGGGTAGCGCGACGCAGAGCAGAATCAAAGAGGCGATGAGAGCTTTTTTCACAATTATGCCCAGGTCCCCAAGTGCATGATATGCGCTCGCGTGAAGGCAACCGCAAGGCAGGAGGTCATCCGCGCGATGACATCCTGGCTGCCTCTTCAACGATCTCGGCCAAACCCTCGGTGGTCCGATAGGCGCCGATCTCGGAGAAATTAACCCAGCGGGCATCGTCGAGCTCCTCGCTGAGGACAGGCTCTCCCGCAAGCCAGCGCGCGGCGAAAGATAGAATGACGAAATGCCGTTCGACCCTACCCTGCAGGTCGCGCGTAATTACTTCGCGGTAACCTGCCAGCGCCACTGGCGCGATCGCGAGCGCGGTTTCCTCGCGCGCCTCGCGGACCACGGCATCTCTCAATGTCTCTCCCGCTTCGACTGCGCCGCCCGGCAGGGTGTAAAGGCGGAGCGCGGGCTTGCGCGCGCGCCGCACCAGAAGCACTTTGCCGTCGCGGATGATGGCCGCGCTGACGGCAAGAAAGGGGCGGTGCGGATAGGTTCGCTCGTCGGCCACGCGTTCTATCGTTTCATCAGCCTGTCGACGAGTTCCTGCGGGGTGACCATATTCTTTTCATTGCACTCGCCGTTGATAAGAGCTCCGGCGCGTGCGATAAGCGGCTTCAACCAACCGATAGCGTTTCCGGCGAGCGTCGCGATCGTCTCCGGACGGCGATCGGCGTCCTCCATCGCAGCCCGGGCTGCCTCTAGCACGATCGTCATGGTGACGGCCAGCGTGTCGAGGCTGTTTCGTATGTCCGGATCGGGGCGGTCATAACATTCCGCCGTCTTGAAATGCGAAAGCTTAAAGTGCTCCCGATAGCTCATCGGCTCCCATGCGAGAAAATCGGCGCGGAATTCCGGAGCGCTCGACAGCATCGAGCAGCATGACGGCGATTGAGATAGTCGGCCAGACCCGTATCCGGGTTGATGTGCGCGTCGGTGAGCGCCGATTTTTCGGCATCATGGGCCCCACTCGGACGCTTGCAGGGGGGCCGTGCCATCCTGATATTTCATGAGAGACCCACCCCGAAGCTGCCTGACCTTCAATGTTCACGATCGGGGGTTAAATTGCGCTTAAACGCAGTGATTGAGGTTTGATCGATGTGCGGCCGCTATGCGGTTACTTCGGCGCCGGAAGCGATCCGGACCCTGTTCGGTTATGCCGAACAGCCCGATTTTCCGCCGCGCTACAATGTCGCTCCAACGCAACCGATCGCCATTGTTCGCATGGTGGACGGCAGGCGTCAGTTCGCGCTGGTGCGATGGGGACTGCTGCCATCCTGGGTCCAGGATCCGAAAAACTTTTCTTTGCTTATCAACGCGCGTGGCGAGTCGGTGATGGATAAGCCGGCTTTCAAGGCAGCCATGAAGTACCGCCGCTGCCTCGTACCGGCCAATGGGTTCTACGACTGGAAAGCGAGCGCAACGCGCAGGCAGCCCTACTACGTGCGTGCGAAGTCGCGTCAGCCACTGGCCTTTGCCGGGCTGTGGGAGACATGGACCGGACCGAACGGGGAGGAGCTCGAAACGGCGGCCATCGTCACGACGCGCGCCAATAGGGCGCTTGCTGACATTCATGATCGGATGCCAGTGATCGTTCCGCCGGATGCTTTCGACCTCTGGCTCAATTGCAACGCCGTCGATGCCGAAACGGCCGGAACGTTGATCGCCCCTGCGCCGGAAGATCTGCTCGAGGCCTATGAAGTGTCGAGCGCGGTCAATCGCACGGCAAACGATCATGCGCAACTGGTTGAGCCGAATTCCGCAACCGAATCTGAGCCGGTTCCGAAACGGGCTGCCGCCGCGGGCCGCCGTTCCGCGCGTGCCAGGAAGGACGACGGGCAGGGTGTATTGTTTTGATCGCATAGAGGCAGGAACCTTTTCGCCGCGCAAGCATCCAATCCATCAGAAAGGATGCCAGAGATGACTGTAACGCAGGCACAGCGCGCGGTTGCTGAAAAGCTTGACGACGAGGATCTGGTGCGGCTTGCGCGCGAGCGTGACGAAGCCGCGGTGCGAGCCATCACGCGCCGGTACAACCGACGTCTGTTTCGCGTTGCTCGGAGCATCGTGCGCAATGATGGCGAAGCCGAAGACGTGGTGCAGGAAACCTACGTCCGGGCGTTTACGGGTCTTGAGACGTTCCGCGGCAACGCAGCTTTCGGCACATGGATAACCCGCATTGCCATGAACGAAGCGCTGGGGCGTTTGCGGCGGCAGCGGCCGACGGTCGACTGGGAGACTTATGGGGCCAATCGCAATGAGGCCGAGATCATCGATTTTCCGCTCTCGGCGGTCAGCAACGATCCGGAGAAAACAATGGCGCAAGGGGAAGTGCGAGCGGTTCTGGAACGCGCGATCGATGAGCTTCCGGATTCCTTCCGTGCGGTTTTCGTCGCGCGCCTCGTCGAGAGATTGAGCGTCGAGGAAACAGCAGATCTTTTCGGCCTCCTGCCGGAAACGGTGAAAACACGGTTGCATCGCGCCCGCGCCTTGTTGCGCGCTGAACTCGACAAGCAGCTTGGCCCCGCACTGACGAAAACGTTTCCATTCGATGGCAGGCGCTGCGAGCGAATGACGGAAAGGGTCGTTCAGCGTATCTGCGGAGCCTGATCAACCGGGAACCTCCAGCGCGCCACTGCATCCAATATGAGGATGCACGCACGAAGGAGGTTCCCATGTTTGTCAGATTATCCGCAGCGCTTGCGGCGCTCTGTCTTCTGTCCGCGCCCGTGTTCGCGCAAGACGGGGCAAAACCGACCGATCCCCAGATTGCGCATATTGCCTACACCGCCGGTCAGCTCGACATTGAAGCTGCAAAACAGGCCTTGGCGAAATCCAAAAACAAGGAAGTGCGCGATTTTGCCGACCAGATGGTGCTCGACCACACCGAGGTGAACAAGCAGGCCCTTGCGCTGGTTAAGAAGCTGAAGGTCAAGCCTGAAGACAACGACACGAGCCGCTCTCTGACCAAGCAGGCAGCCGCCAAGCGGGACGAGCTTGCCAAGCTCAACGACGGCGCCTTCGACAAGGCTTACGTCGCCAACGAGGTTGCTTACCACAATACGGTGAATGCCGCGCTCGAAAGCACTCTTATTCCGTCGGCGAGCAATCCCGAACTCAAGAGCCTGCTACAAACCGGCCTGAAAATTTTCCAGGGCCACCAGCAACATGCTGAGCATGTTGCTGCAGATGTCAAATAGAGACGACGTTCGTGCCATGACACCGGGACGGATCATCTTCGCCGCGGCCATTGCGTTCGCGCTCTTATCCGTCCCGGCGAGCGCGGAAACAATTCAGGTCACGATGGACAAGCTTGTCTTCGCGCCCGCCGAGGTAAATGCGAAAGTTGGCGACACCATCGAGTGGATCAACAAGGACGCGTTGGTGCACACGGCGACCGCTCGGAATGGCGAGTGGGATGTCAACATCCCGGCCAGCCAGCGTGGGCAAATTGGGCTCAAAAAGGCCGGTGCGGTCGACTATTACTGCAAGCTGCATCCCAACATGAAGGGGCGGGTGGTGGTCGCCCCCTGACTAGAGCACTTTGCCGGGATTGAGAATCCCATTCGGGTCGAGCATGCGCTTCAAGCCGCGCATCAGCTCGAGCGCGACGGGATCCTTCATCTTGGTCAACGATTCCCGTTTGAGCTTGCCGATGCCGTGTTCGGCCGAGATGGAGCCGTTGTACTTGAGCACGATCTTGTTGACGGCATCGTTCACGTCGGCCCAGCGTGCGAGGAATTGTGCGGTGTCGGCGCCAACCGGCTGGCTGACATTGAAATGCACGTTGCCGTCCCCGAGATGGCCGAAAGGCACCAGACGGCAGCCCGGAACGATGGCTTTTGCAGCGGCGCTCGCTTCCTCGAGGAACTGCGGCACCGATGTGACCGGGACTGACACGTCGACCTTGATCGATCCACCTTCCGGCTTCTGCGCTTCCGGCAAGATGTGCCGCAGATGCCAGAAGGACTTAGCCTGATCGAGGCTCGCGGCAATCGTGGCGTCCTCGACGAGCCCCTGCGCGCTGCCTTCCGCGAGCCACTGCTCCACGCTTTCACGCAGGCCCTCGTCATGTTGCGATGAGGCTTCCATCAGTACGTACCACGGGTGTCTGCCGCCAAGCGGATCGCGCGCGCCGTGCGCGTGCTGCAGCGCGAATTCGATCACGTCGCGGATGATCAATTCGAAACTTGTCACGGTGCCCCCGACGCGGGTCTGCGCCAGGTTGAGCAACTTCACGGCGGCAGCGGGCGAGGGGACACCGACAAAAGCCGTTTCCACGGCGCGCGGTCGAGGAAACAGCTTGACCACAGCGGCGGTGATGATGCCGAGCGTGCCTTCCGCGCCAATGAAAATATGGCGCAGGTCGTAACCGGTATTGTTCTTTTTGAGCTTCGACAGCAGGTTCATGATCCTGCCATCGGCAAGAACAACTTCGAGCCCGAGCACGAGATCGCGTGCGATGCCGTAGGCCACAGCGCCCGTTCCGCCCGCATTGGTGGAGAGATTTCCGCCGATGGTGCAGCTGCCTTCGGCACCAAGCGAAAGCGGAAACAGGCGGTCCGCCGCCGACGCTGCCTCTTGCGCGTTTGCCAGCACGACTCCGGCCTCGCAGGTCATCGCGTTCGACTGCGGGTCGACTTCGCGGATCCTGTCGAGGCGCGTGAGCGAGAGAATGAGTTCGCCATCGAACGGAATTTGTCCGCCCACCAGGCCCGTGTTGCCGCCCTGCGGCACCAGCGGCGTCCGGGTTTCGTTGGCCAGTTTGAGGATCGACTGCACTTCGGCAACCAAACCGGGCCGCAGCAGCATCGATGTGCGGCCATGATAGAGGCCGCGGCCTTCGATCAGGAAAGGCTCGAGGCTGGCCGGATCGGTGATGGCGTATTTCTCGCCGACGATGGCCGCAAAGCGCCGCAGCAGATCTGGCGAAGGCGCGCGGCGAAGCTGTTCATTCATCTTATGACCGTCTCGGAGCCGCGGCGCGCTTCAGGCGATCGTTGATCGCCTCGCCCAGGCCCTCGTGCGGTACCTTCATTACCGCGATGCGCCGCGCACCGGAAGCGTCGAGAGCGCGCACGTGCGAGAAAAGATTGGCCGCCGCCTCGATCAGGTCGCCGCGCGGCGACAGGTTAAGTGTGGTGCCCGAAAAAGCCGGAGCGCGGCCGAAGGCGAGCAGCGCTTCGCCTGCATCGGCCGTATCGACATCAAGCCGCAGGGCCGCCCTCGGGGCATAGTGGGACGTCAGCATTCCCGGTGCGACCGGCGCATCATCGGTGACGGACGCGGTCGCGAGCGTGCTGCCGAGAATGCACTCGATTGCATTGCGCGGAATGCCGCCCGGCCGCAGCAAAGTGGGTTGCTCCAAGCACGACACGATTGTTGATTCAACGCCCACTGCGCAGGGGCCGGCGTCGATGATCAGATCGATGCGTCCGCGCAGGTCGGCGAGAACGTGAGTAGCGCTGGTCGGCGACACATGGCCCGACCGATTTGCCGATGGTGCGACTACAGCGCCCGTGAAGGTCTTGAGAAGTTCGCGGGCGACCGGATGCGCGGGCACGCGCAGCCCAATAGTGTCGAGGCCGGCGAGGGCGAGGTCGGCGATATCAGCATCCGGTTGCTTCGCCAGCACGAGAGTAAGCGGCCCAGGCCAGAAAGCGGCCGCCAGCTTTTCCGCGGCGGCGGTGAAAATGCCGATGCGACGGGCAGAGCTGATATCGGCGACGTGCGCGATCAATGGATTGAAGGAGGGGCGTCCCTTGGCTGCGTAAAGCCGCGCGACGGCTAGGCCATTTCCGGCATCAGCGCCAAGCCCATAAACGGTCTCGGTGGGAAAGGCGACCAGGCCGCCGGCTGAAAGGCAACGTGAGGCCGCCCCGATAGCGTCCTGATCAGCCTTCAAAATCCGTGTTCCGGGCTCGGCGGTCATCGCCTCTCTCAAGCTTGCGTTTAGGGACGCCGGGGTTATAAGACCGGCCTTCAGTCGGAGTGTAGCGCAGTCTGGTAGCGCACCACGTTCGGGACGTGGGGGTCGCAGGTTCAAATCCTGCCACTCCGACCAATACTTAGCTTACTCCGAAAAGGCTACCCCGACAGTTTCCCCGACAGTTATTGTGCGCCGTTCGCCGCGCCGTTCGGGGTCAGGCCCCCACGCGAAATAAAAAACCACTCGGCCTGGCGAGCACCGGGGGCGGCAGGTACTGCAGAGGGATCAACGAATCCCACCCATTGTCCCAGCTGGCATGGAGGGGCGTCGGCCGTGATGCTGCGCAACCAGTCTGGGGGCGCGCGATGAACGCTCCCATCGTCAACGGCCAGAACGCACCGCAAGAAGTTTTCGGTGAATGGTCACCATCGCTGCAAACGCTCGATGAAGCGATATGCGAAATCGTGAATGCGGAAAGCCCGCTCCTGAAATTGCGGGCCTTAAAAGCAGGGGCAAAGCGGCTCGCTGTTCCCGTCCGGCATGGATTTATTCTCAAGCAATCCGTCGTCGACGCCTTGTACATCCAGGCTGAGACCCTCGGGCTTATCGAGGAACTTGGCGAAACTACCATCCTCACGGCAATCGTGACTGGGCTAGAGGATTTTTCAGCGTTGCCGCCTACAGAGCCGCCCGTAAACGATCGAGCGTCTGCTGCCGTCAGCATCCGAACGGCCGCAGCTCTGCGTACCAAGGTGTTCGAGCCGATCAAATACATCGTGCTCGGCTATGTCCCGGAGGGCGCCACCATCCTGGCCGGCAGGCCGAAGTTGGGAAAATCATGGCTCATGCTTTCCGTGGGCCTGGCCGTCAGCCGCGCGGGGAAATGCCTCGGCGATATCGAATGCGAGGAAGGCAATGTGCTCTATCTGGCGCTAGAGGACAACGAGCGGCGGCTGCAATCACGCATCACCAAGCTCATCGGCTTTGCCGACCAATGGCCAGTCCGATTCCAATACGCAACCGAATGGCCGCGAGCGAATGCCGGGGGTCTCGACAAAATCCGCCAATGGATTGCGTCGGTCGAAAAGCCGCGCCTTATCGTGGTCGACGTGCTGGC
>DASXST010000059.1:0-9886 GCA_036505835.1 Pseudolabrys sp.
ACCCATAAATCGGGCCGAAAGACACCCTCGCCGGCGGTCCTGTCAAGTTTCCCGCCTGCAGGTAACCTTGCAACAAACACTTGCGCGTAGGATTTCCAGCTGTATTTGACGGACCAATGCGCGATGAATGACCCGGTTACCGAGGATGAACTTGTTCGGGCACGGCTCGATCCAGTTTTTCGCCGGCAGTTCCTGGCGCAAAATTTGAACCGGCTCCTCGAGGCGCTCAAGAAGATGCGTCTGACCCATCAGAACGATGACACCGCGCGGCAAATCCGCAAAGGCGCCGACCTGGCGTAAAGCTTGCCGATCGGCTTCAAAGGGACGAAGCCGGGACGCAGGCTGGATAGAGGTCGCACAGCGCGGATCGCACAGGCTTGCAGCGTTGTTTTGCCTTGCCTTTTCGGCAAAAAACCCTATAAACCCCAGGCTCCATCGATCCTGGTTGGGAGCTGAACGGACGGTCGGCCCGAATTCACGCCGGCAGGACCTGTTGGTCCGGCGTCCCGTGCTTCCGCCTTCAGAGCATTCGAGCCTTTCCCCGAAGGGCTCGAGGGGCTTGGCGCCGGGATCAAGGACAGGGATTTGAACAAGGGAAAGGCATTCATGCCGCTATATGAACACGTCTATCTCGCGCGCCAGGATCTGAGCGCGCAGCAGGTCGAGGACTTGACCACGCAACTGTCCGGCGTCATCGGGCAAATGGGTGGCAAGGTCACGAAGAACGAATATTGGGGCTTGAAGTCCCTCACTTACCGCATTCGCAAGAACCGCAAAGCGCATATGACGCTGCTCACCGTGGATGGGCCGGCGGCAGCTCTCAATGAAATCGAGCGCCAAGAGCGCCTCAACGAAGATGTGCTGCGCTATCTCACCATCCGCGTTGAAGCGCACGAGGAAGGCCCGTCTGCGATGATGCGCAAGTCCGATCGCGACCGTGACGAACGCGGACGCGGTGAGAGGCGACGCCGCGACGATGGCGGCGACGACATCGAAGACGCTGGCGTCGCGGAGGAATAAGCCATGGCATTCGCACCGCAAGGCGGCGCTCGCCGTCCGTTCTTCCGCCGTCGCAAGACCTGCCCTTTCTCTGGCGCAAACGCCCCGAAGATCGACTACAAGGACGTGAAACTGCTGCAGCGCTACGTATCGGAGCGAGGCAAAATCGTGCCGAGCCGCATCACCGCTGTGTCGGCTAAAAAGCAGCGCGAACTGGCGCAAGCTATCAAACGCGCGCGCTTTCTCGGCCTTCTGCCTTACGTGATACAGTAGAAGACTAGCGAGGCTTTCAGGGTTGCCGGAAAGCCGACGGTTGGGGCGGAGGTTGTTCCGCCTCTAACCGCTCAGAGGAGCGGGACAGCTCGTGATGATGCATCTGGCAGTTATTGGCATTGGTGCCGGGGCCGCTGCAGCCCTGCTATTCGCGTCGGTAACGTCAGGCACGATGCTGTCGATTCCGTTGTTCTATCTGGCGCCGCTGCCGATCATGATCGCCGGTCTCGGGTGGAGTCATTGGGCGGCATTAACTGCGGCCCTTGCCGGTTCGATCGCACTGGGCACCTTCTTCGGCGCCGTTTTCCTGTTTGCATTCATGGTCGGCGCCGGCGTTCCCGGGTGGTGGCTCGGATATCTTGCAATGCTTGCTCGGCCTGTGGCGCCAGCCACGAACGCGCCCGAGCACCAGACGGCATTCGAATGGTATCCCCCGGGGCGGCTGGTCCTGTGGGCGGCGCTTCTTGGAGCACTGGTTGTGCTCGTCGCGATCCCGAATTTTGGCACCGACGCTGAAAGTTTTCGGACAGGACTTCGCAGCGCGCTGAGCACGATTCTGCGTAGCCAGGTCGGCAGCCCTGGCAACGAGTCGGTCGTCGTGCCTGGCGCGGGCAAAGCCGATCGACTGGTCGATTTTCTGGTCACCGCGATACCGGTTGCGGCGGCGGTGCTCGCCACGATCACCAATCTGCTCAACCTTTGGCTGGCCGCGAGGGTCGTCAAATTTTCGGGCCGCCTCTCGCGGCCCTGGCCACAACTTTCTGCCATGACCTTTCCCCCGAGCATCATTGCCGCACTCGCGCTCGCGATAGCCCTGAGCTTTGTCGACGGATTGCTCGGGATCGTGGCGGGTGTTTTCTCGGCAAGTCTGCTGCTCGCTTATGGCGTGCTTGGCTTCGCGGTCCTGCACGCAATTACCGCCGGTATGAACATGCGCGGCTCCGTGCTCGCCTTCGCTTATGCGGCTGTGATCGTGCTTGGTTGGCCACTGCTCGCGCTCTGCCTGCTCGGCCTTTTCGATTCAATTGTTGACTTACGAGGACAGGTCGCGCGCAAACGCGGCCCTCCTGCCCTTTCGTGAGATCAAATCTGTGACAAGAATCCAAATTTAGAAGGAGAAACAACAATGGAAGTGATCCTGCTCGAGCGTATCGGAAAGCTCGGACAAATGGGCGACGTCGTGCGCGTGAAGGATGGCTTTGCGCGCAACTTTTTGCTCCCGAGCGGCAAGGCCTTGCGAGCGACGGTCGACAACAAGAAGCGATTCGAGGAGATGAAGGCCGAGCTTCACGCGCGCAACCTCGAGATGAAGAGCGAAGCCGGCAAGCTTGCGGGCAAGCTCAATGGCAAGAGCTACGTGGTCCTGCGTCAGGCGAGCGAGGCGGGCCAATTGTTTGGCTCCGTTTCCACGCGTGATATCGCTTCGTTGCTCAAAGATGACGGAGCGGAGATCGCGCGCTCGCTGATTGCGCTCAATGCACCAATCAAGACGATCGGCCAGTACAAAGTGCCATTAGCGCTTCACCCCGAAATCGAGGTGGCAATCACCGTTACAGTCGCGCGCAGCGCAGACGAAGCACAGCGCATTGCGCGTGGTGAAGACGTAACGGTAAGGCGTACAGACGCCGAGGAAGCGGCCGCTGCTGCGGCAGCCGCTGCTGAAGCGATGTTTGAGCCCGAGGCCGCAAGCGCGCGGCGCGGTCGCGAGGAGACAGAAGCGACGGCCGCGGCCGACACGGAAGCCGTCGAGACTCCTGCCAAGCCTGCGAAGACCAAAAAGAAAAAGAGCGAAGAGGCTTGAGCCTCCTCGATCCCGAGTTCGATTTATCGTTGCCTGGTGCCTTCGGCCGGCTTCGCCTCGCGCCAGAACCCGGATCGGCCGCCAAAGCCCGGCGCGCCCGCGGCGACGCAAGGATATCAGCGGGCGCTTTGGATTCCCCGGCTCCCCTCACCTCGCCGGCTTGGACGCCGGCTTTTTCTTTTCATTGAGCTTGGCATTGTCATCGCCTCTGGCCGCGCGCTTTGATGCGCGCGCCGGAGCGGGTCCGCTGTCCAATCCTCTCAGATAGGTGGACATGGCACGGGCCGTTTCACGGCTGGTCATATAATGCTCGCGCAGGAAACCATCGAGACCGAATAGCCCGCCCGATTTGGCTAAACCGCGGGGCGTTGTGAAAAGCCGAAGAGTGGGAGGCGAATAGCTGGGCCGGAGTTTTGCCCCGATCGAGGCTTTCCCGCGCGCCCGCGCTGCCGACAAGGAATGCCATTAAGACGCCGCTCACGAGACCTGTCCTGCAGGCGCGCCTTCTTTGTAGATTCCTCCGTTTACTCACTCGCATAGATCGCCTCGACGATGAAATACCTTAGCGTATTATTTTACAATTGTGACCTGCGTTCGGACGGATGGTGGCATTGCGTTTTGCAGCATTGCTGGGGCGCGGCAACTTTGATTAAATACCTAAGAACGATTAAATACCTAAGAACGTTTGTGCATCCGCCGCATTGTCTTTCCGGAAAATGACCATAGCAGCGCGCGGATTGGGTGATGGAGGCGGCCGATGGACCGGTTGCTTCAGACTTTGCTCGGTGCATTCATCCGGCGGGGTACGTTCAAGCTCACCACCTCGCGGGGAAAGACTCTCACCTTTGGCGATGGCGCTGGCGCGCCGGTTGCAGTGCGCCTGGCGACGCGCGCCGCAGAACTCGGAATATTGTTCGACCCCGAGCTCAAGTTCGGCGAAGCGTATATGGATGGCACGTTGGTGGTTGAGCAGGGCACAATCGCCGACGTACTCGCCGTCGTGCTGGGCCAGGAAACCGAGGCGCCCAGTTGGGGGCGCCCGCAGTGGCTTCTGCGCTACGTCGGGCGCCGATTGGTTCAATTTAATCCGCGCAAGCGCGCTCAACGCAACGTCGCGCACCATTACGACCTGGACAGCCGTCTGTACTCGCTCTTCCTCGACGCGGACAGGCAGTACAGCTGCGCATATTTCGAGACGCCGGACACATCGCTCGACGACGCACAGCTCGCCAAGAAACGTCACCTCGCGGCCAAGCTCCGACTCGAGCCCGACCAGCGTGTCCTCGACATTGGTTCCGGTTGGGGCGGCCTGGGCCTTTATCTCGCCGAACTCACCGGCGCCAACGTAACGGGGATCACCCTGTCGCAAGAGCAGTACGCCATCGCCAATGAACGAGCCGCGGAAAAGGGTCTAAGCAAACGCGCTCGATTCCTGCTGCAGGATTATCGGGACGTGCGCGATCAATTTGATCGTATCGTTTCCGTGGGCATGTTCGAGCATGTCGGCGTCGGCCATTACGATGCCTTTTTCAGCAAATGCGCCGAGCTACTCTACGACGACGGCGTTATGGTGCTGCATTCAATCGGCCGCTCGGAAGGGCCAAACGTCACCAATCCATGGATTGCGAAATATATCTTCCCGGGTGGCTATATTCCTGCGCTGTCGGAAGTAGTGCCGGCGATCGAGCGCGCTGACCTGCTGGTCACGGATATTGAAATTCTCCGCATGCACTATGCCGAGACGCTGAAAGCCTGGCGTGAACGCTTTCTGGCTCATCGCGAGGACGTCGAACGGATCTACGAGCCGCGTTTCGTGCGCATGTGGGAGTTCTATCTCGCAGCTGCGGAAATGTCGTTCCGCGAGCAGAACATGATGGTGATGCAAATCCAGCTTGCCAAGCGCCAGGGCGTGGTTCCAATCACGCGGGACTATATTTCGAGCGAGGAGCGGCGGCTCGCCGCCGCTGAAGGTAAGCGCAAGCCACCACTTCGCCTTGCCGGTGAATAGCTTCGCCTGAAACGCGCTTGCATAGACGGCCGCGGTCAAGAAAAAACAACTTACCCACCGCTCCGTGCGGCTTGTGAATTGCGGGGCAAGCTCGTTCGTAGCGCGGTTCCCTTACAAAACGCGTGCTATGTCACAATTTCCGGGTAAACACCGATCTTCTATGGCACTCGCTGATTCGACAGCCCGCAAGCAGGTCGAAGAACCTCGCCCGCTCTACCGCTCGGCGCCGCATAATATCGAGGCGGAACAGGCGCTTTTAGGCGCAATCCTCGTCAACAACGAAGCCTTTTATCGCGTTTCGGATTTTCTCGAACCGGCGCATTTTTTCGAGCCGATCCACCAGAAAGTCTATCAGCTTTCACGTGACCTCATACGGGCCGGCAAGCTGGCGACGCCTGTTACACTGAAAACGTTCCTTGATGGCAACATCGACATTAGCGGCCTCACCGTCAGTCAATATCTGGCGCGGCTCGCCGCCGAAGCGACAACAATCATCAACGCTGAAGACTACGGGCATACGGTTTACGACCTGTCGATCCGTCGTGCGCTCATCCAGGTCGGCGAGGATATGGTCAACGTCGCCTACGATGCGCCTGTTGATTTTTCTCCGCGAGATCAAATCGAAGACGCGGAACGAAGACTCTACGAGCTAGCGGAAACGGGTCGTTACGACGGGGGCTTTCAGCGCTTCGCGCAGGCGCTCACCACAGCTATCGATATGGCCGCGCATGCCTTCCAGCGCGATGGCAAGCTTTCCGGCACCGCCACCGGACTCGACGACCTCGACCGGATGATGGGAGGCCTGCAACAATCCGACCTGGTTATTCTGGCCGGTCGCCCCGGCATGGGCAAAACTGCGCTCGCCACGAACATCGGATACAATGTCGCGAAAGCCTGGCGTGGCGAGATCAAGCCAGACGGGCACACCAATACGGTGAATGGCGGGATTGTCGGGTTCTTCTCGCTCGAAATGTCAGCCGAGCAGCTCGCTACCCGTATCATCGCCGAGCAGACGGGCATCCCGTCAAACCAGATTCGGCGCGGCGGCATCAGTGAAAGTGACTTTGAAAAAATCAAGGACTACTCGATCGAACTGCAGAACATTCCGCTTTATGTCGATGAGACGGGGGGCCTGTCGGTTGCCCAACTGGCGGCTCGCGCGCGACGGCTCAAACGCCAGCGCGGCCTGGATTTGGTGATCATCGATTATTTGCAGCTGCTGCAGGGCTCGACCCGCCGGTCGGCGGAAAATCGGGTACAGGAAATCACCGAGATCACAACCAAGCTCAAGGCTTTGGCAAAAGAACTTAATGTGCCGATTCTGGCGCTCTCGCAGCTTTCGCGCCAAGTGGAAAGCCGCGACGACAAAAGGCCTCAGCTGTCGGATTTGCGAGAATCCGGTTCCATCGAGCAGGACGCCGATGTCGTCTTGTTCGTCTACCGCGAGGAGTATTATCACCAGATGCGCAAGCCGCTGGAATCGAACCGAGAAAAGTTTGCGGAGTGGCTGGCGGAAGCGGACAATGTTCACGGCAAGGCCGAAGTTATCATTGGCAAACAACGCCATGGCCCGACCGGCACGGTCGAATTGCAGTTCGATGCCGCAGTGACCCGCTTCTCATCGCTTGCCCGCGAAGCTCGTTTGCCCGAACGCACATGAGACGCCACATGGACTGAGGGGCCCCAGGCAGCTAAACCGAACGCCATGGCCAAGGCCGAAACAGCCCTACACGCCGACTTGCCGGTGGATGCCACCTCCCAAGGCCGCCGGACGGAAACGGCTCGGTTCGATCCTCCGGCTGGCGGAATACTGACGATCGATCTGGCGGCCTTGGTCTCCAATTGGCAGGACTTGGCCCGCCGGTCGATGCCGTCGGAATGCGCGGCTGTCATCAAGGCGGACGGCTACGGCTGTGGCATCGATCCAGTCGCCCGCGCGCTTGCGGCCGCTGGATGCAGGACGTTCTTCGTTGCCGATCTCGCCGAGGCCCGGCACGTCCGCGCAATTGCGTCGGAACCTGTCATTTACGTGCTCAACGGATTTTTGCCCGGAACCGCCGACGCGTTTGCCGCTGTGCGCGCTCGGCCAGTAATCGGCAGCCTGGTCGAACTCGCGGAGTGGGATGCATTTTGCGCGGGCAACGGATGGCGTGGCGGTGCAGCGCTCCATGTCGATACCGGCATGAACCGGCTGGGCGTCTCCGTTGAGGAGGCCGTAGCGCTGGCACCACGCATCCGTGCGGCAAATCACGGCATCAATCTGCTGATGAGCCATCTCGTCTGCGCCGAACAGTCCGATCACCCGCTCAACGAACGTCAGATGAACTTATTCCGCGAGGTCAGACTTCTTTACCGTGGCATCCCAAGCTCGCTCGCCAATTCGTCTGGCATTTTCCTCGGCAGTGCGGCCCATTGCGACATGGTGCGTCCCGGTGCTGCGCTGTTTGGGATCAACCCGACACCCGGCCAACGCAATGCAATGCGCTCGGTCATTGAACTGCAAGCGCGCGTCCTGCAGGTGCGCACCGTCCCGAAAGGCGAAACGGTCGGATACAACGCAACCTGGACAGCCAAGCATCTGACGCGCATCGCGATAGTTGGTGTCGGCTATGCCGACGGCTATCCGCGCGCGGCCAGCGCCACCGATGCAGCCCCAGGCGCAAGCGCCATCGTTTCAGGCACACGCTGTCCCCTGGCCGGACGCGTCTCTATGGACCTTCTCGCCATCGACATAACGGCCCTCCCCGACCATTCGGTCAGGCGCGGAGATCTGGTCACGCTGATCGACGGAGACATTGGCGTGGATACCCTGGCAGCGGCGGCAAGCACGATCGGATATGAAATACTGACCCGTTTGGGCTCGCGTTACCGGCGCGCCTATCGCCAGGGTTGAAGCCTACCGTTAATCCCCTGATCGTTAGCTATTTCTTAAAAAATGTTCTTGTATTGTTCTCGTCAGTAGCCTAGCGTCTCTTACTGGTTTTCCATCCCGATTCCCCCATGTCGAAGCGCAACCTCAGCTTTGTTTGTCAGAACTGCGGCGCTGCGTTCAGCCGCTGGCAGGGAAAGTGCGAAGCCTGCGGTGAATGGAATACCCTGAGCGAGGAAGGTGGGGACCGCCCAGCCGGCCTTGGCCGCAAGCCCGGTAGGGGTCGACTTTTTGCGCTGGAGGCGCTGGCGGGGGAGGCCCACGACGCCCCGCGTCTGCCTTGCGGCATCGGGGAACTCGACCGCGTCACGGGCGGTGGCTTTGTGCGCGGATCGGTGTTGCTGGTCGGCGGCGACCCGGGCATCGGCAAGTCGACGCTGCTTATTCAGGCTGCCGCCGCCATGGCCCGCGCCGGCCATCGCACGGTCTATATCTCCGGTGAGGAAGCAGTGGCTCAAGTTCGACTGCGCGCCGAGCGATTGGGCTTGCGCGATTGCAATGTCGAGCTCGCGGCGGAAACCGCAGTCGAAGATATCATCGCGACCCTTTCGGATGGAACAACGCCACGGCTGGTCGTCATTGATTCTATCCAGACCATGTGGACCGACATGGTTGAGTGGGCTCCTGGCACAGTGACGCAGGTGCGCGGCTCTGCGCAGGCGCTGATCCGATTTGCCAAGAAGTCAGGCGCAGCGGTCATCCTGGTTGGGCATGTCACCAAAGATGGGCAAATCGCCGGTCCTCGTGTCGTTGAGCACATGGTCGATGCGGTGCTGGCCTTTGAAGGCGAAGGCTCGCATCAGTTCCGCATATTGCGCGCGGTAAAAAACCGGTTCGGACCGACCGATGAAATTGGCGTGTTCGAAATGACCGGCGCTGGCCTGCGCGAAGTCCCCAATCCCTCGGAGCTGTTTTTGTCGGAACGCGACCTCGGGCAGCCGGGCACCGCGGTCTTCGCTGGCATTGAGGGTACTCGTCCGCTATTGGTGGAAATTCAGGCGCTGGTTGCCCCGACATCGCTTGGCACTCCCCGGCGTGCGGTCGTCGGCTGGGACCCAAACCGCTTGTCGATGTTGCTCGCGGTCCTCGAGGCGCATTGCGGCGTTCGGCTCGGCGGCCACGATGTTTACCTTAACGTTGCCGGCGGCATGCGCATCCAGGAACCGGCGGGTGATCTTGCAGCCGCGGCAGCGCTTGTATCCTCGCTCGCCAATGCGCCCCTCCCTTCCGACGCCGTCTATTTCGGCGAGGTGTCGCTGTCCGGCGCCGTCAGGCCCGTGGCGCAGGCCGCCTCGCGCCTCAAAGAAGCGGCCAAGCTGGGCTTCAAGGGTGCCATTGTGCCGGAAGCGGCCCGGGGCGAACGTTCCGAACCAGGGCTGACAATTAACGAAATCGGGAGCCTTGCCAGTCTCGTGGCGGATATTGCTGCTGGAGGCAAGGCGCGCATCGCTGCCAAAACTCGTGGACAATACGGGTGACGGGACCGTAATGCCCGGCTATATACGGCGCGTCGAAACCGGCTTTAGCCGCGTCTTCAGCGTGAGTTGAAGCGCAGAAATGGGCCTAAAATTAAACACTTAGGGTCGACATTCCCGCCTCGGTCCGTAAGCCGCTATGGCAGGCGCGGATTCCTCGCACGGGCCGACGGCCAGGTGGGGCACGAACTGCAAAAACCTGCGGAGCGCATGAGCCCTCGATGCCGATCACGCTGCTCGACATCATTTTGCTGATGGTGATGCTGATATCAGGGCTCCTCGCCATGATCCGCGGATTCATGCGCGAGATCCTGTCAATCGGTGCCTGGGGCGTCGCTGCAGTCGTCACGCTTTATTCCTATAGCCGCGTGCTGCCGATGGCGAAGCAGTACTTCACCAGC
>DASXST010000060.1:0-3460 GCA_036505835.1 Pseudolabrys sp.
CCTCAATATTCTTCCCGCCAAGGACCATGCCGAGGCTTTTCTGATGGTAGAGACAGGCCGCGCCGCCGCCTTCGTGATGGACGATATCCTGCTTTACAGCCTTGTCGCTGGCTCGAAGGCGCCGAAAGACTACGAAATCTCCACCGATGCCCTGTCAGTCGAGCCTTACGGCATCATGCTGCGCAAGGACGATCCGACCTTCAAGAAGGTGGTCGATGATGCCATGATCGCCACTTACAAGAGCGGCGAGGTCAACAAGCTCTACGACAAGTGGTTTCTTAATCCGATCCCGCCGAAGGGCGTTAATCTCAATGTTCCGATGAGCGACGCCTTCAAGAAGGTTATTGCCAAGCCGACCGACAGCGGCGATCCGAAGGACTACCAATAACCTCCCAATAAACGCTAGACTGTGCGGCGCGGCCTTAAAGACCGCGCCGCAGTTGCGTCAGGATGGGGGCGCTGATGAATTACAATTGGAACTGGGGAATCTTTTTTCAGCTTTCCCCGGACGGCACCCACACCTACTTGCAGCTTTTGCTGTTCGGCGCCGGCTGGACGCTGGCCACGGCGCTTCTCGCATGGGCGATCGCGCTTTCGGTGGGCGCTTTTATCGGGGTGATCCGCACGTCGCCGGTCCCGTGGTTGGTCCGACTCGGCGACGCTTACGTCGAGTTGTTTCGCAACATCCCGCTGCTGGTGCAGATGTTCCTGTGGTACTTCGTGTTGCCGGAACTTGTACCGGAGGCGATCGGCGACTGGCTCAAGCAGTCGGCCAATGCGTCGTTCTACAATGCGGTAATCTGTCTTGGCCTCTACACGTCGGCGCGCGTCGCCGAACAGGTCAAAGCCGGAATTCTCAGCCTGCGCAGTGGGCAACGCATGGCGGGCCTCGCGATGGGCCTGACACTGCCGCAGACCTATCGCTACGTCCTGTTGCCGATGGCTTTTCGCATCATCCTGCCGCCGCTGAGCTCTGAATTTCTCAACATCATCAAGAATTCCTCGGTTGCGCTGACCATCGGGCTCATCGAGCTCACCGCGGCCGCACGGTCTATGGCCGAATTTTCCTTTCAGGTCTTCGAAGCCTTCACTGGCGCAACCGTGATCTACATCATCATCAACATCATTGTCGTGAACGGCATGCGCTGGCTCGAACAGCGCGTTGCGGTGCCCGGCTTCATCAGCATGGGCCAGCCGGCGGCGGCGCATTGAGGAGCGGATCAATGTTCTCCAATATCGACTGGAATGTCATCATCCGCTCGCTGCCGTACCTTTTTTTTGACGGCATGCGCTTCACCATCATGCTGACCCTGATGGCGACCGCCGGGGGCATCGTCATCGGCACGTTGCTGGCGATGGCGCGACTCTCGAACATTCCGGGCCTCTCCCACGTCGCGGGCGCCTACGTCAATCTGATCCGTTCGATGCCGCTCGTTCTGGTGATCTTCTGGTTCTACTTTCTCGTGCCCTATATTGGGCAATGGATCACCGGCGCGTCGCGGCCGATCCAGGTGGGCGCATTCCTCTCGGCGCTCGTGACCTTCACATTGTTCGAAGCCGCGTACTTCTGCGAGATCATGCGCGCCGGTATCCAGTCGATTCCGAGTGGCCAGGTCCAGGCGGCACAGGCGCTCGGCATGTCTTACTTGACCTCAATGGGGGAAATCATCCTGCCGCAGGCCTTCCGCAACATGCTGCCGGTCCTGCTGACGCAGACCATCATCCTCTTTCAGGACACATCGCTGGTCTACGTGATCTCGGTCACCGATTTCCTCGGCGCGGCGTCCAAGATCGCGCAGCGCGATGGGCGTCTGGTCGAGATGTATCTGTTCGCCGCAATCGTCTATTTTGTCATCTCGCTCGCCGCGTCCTGGGTTGTGCGCCGACTGCAACAGCGCATTGCCATCATCCGCTGAGCCCGGAAAAGTGTCCATGATTACGATCAGCAAGGTCAGCAAGTGGTACGGCAAGATTCAGGTGCTGAAGAATTGTTCTGCCGACGTCGCCAAAGGCGAGGTCGTGGTGGTGTGCGGCCCATCGGGGTCCGGCAAATCGACGTTGATCAAATGCGTCAACGCGCTCGAACCGTTCCAGGAAGGCACCATCACGGTCGAGGGGATTTCGGTCGGCGACCCGAAGACCAATCTGCCGAAGCTGCGGGCCCGCATCGGCATGGTCTTCCAGCACTTCGAGCTGTTCCCTCATCTTTCCGTCAGACGCAATCTTACGCTGGCGCAGATCAAGGTGCTCGGACGCGACCCGAAAATTGCCGCCGAGAAAGCCATGAAGCTTCTCGATCGCGTCGGCTTGAGCGCGCACGCCGAAAAATATCCCGGCCAGCTCTCGGGCGGCCAGCAGCAGCGCGTCGCCATCGCGCGGGCGCTGGCAATGGACCCGATCGCCATGCTGTTTGACGAGCCGACCTCGGCGCTCGATCCGGAAATGATCAACGAGGTGCTCGATGTCATGGTGGCGCTTGCCAAAGAGGGCATGACCATGATCGTGGTGACGCACGAAATGGGCTTTGCGCGCAAAGTTGCAAACCGCGTGGTGTTCATGGACAGGGGCGAGATCGTCGAGGACGCGCCAACCGCGGAGTTTTTCGGCAAGCCGCGCAGCGAGCGCGCACAACTTTTCCTCTCGAAGATTCTGCAGCATTGATTTCGCGTGGCATCGGGGGCGAAACCGAGACGTCCGCGCCGACGGTAACCGCGTCCCCCGCCACTGGCCGCGCAGCCTTGTGCGGACCTCATTCCGCGTTGCACAGGCCTAACAATTCTGATTTGCCCCAACGGCTTTCGCGGGGCTATCGTTATTTGACCCTTGGGTAGGCCGGAGGTAGCCCGCGCGGCATCGGCAACACCAAAAACAGAGAAGTGAATTCCGGAGGGACCCCATGAAGATTGGCGAGTTTCTCAAACGCTCACGTCAACAGCTTGTGACATGCCTGCCCGATAACAGCCTGGCGGCGGTGGCAAAACTTATGTACTCGCATGGCATTGGCGCGATGCCGGTCTGCGAGGAAGGCAATCGCATGATAGGCATTGTCTCTGAACGGGACCTTGTGCGGGTCTTCGCGCGGACCGACTGGAGCGAGCTGAAATATCTGCGATCGCGCGACATCATGACGACGCGGGTTATAAGTTGCGGACCCGAGGACACGATGCGGGCCGCACAGGACGTGATGCGGTTCTTCAGAACACAGGTTGAAGGATTGCTCGATCAATGTTGCCGTGCGGCGACCACAGCGTCCCGGAGAAGATTCATTTCGTCCTCTGACTCCTGCAGGCGCAGAGCCAGCGTATCGCGCAACGAAAGTCACTGGCTTCGGATACGGGCTTTGCGTCAGTCTCCGCGCAGACTGCCGGCGACAGCATTGTTGTTGTACCAGCGGGCGGCCCCGACGTGGAACTCACGATTTCACCGCGATGAGGCCGACCACCAGGGCGATCGTCGTCAG
>DASXST010000061.1:0-35840 GCA_036505835.1 Pseudolabrys sp.
ACAAGATAACCAATGCCGCGAGCGCGAGCGCAATCGCGATCGAGCGGGACCGGCGCGCGCGTTTCTGCGCTTCCGTTAGCACGATTCCGTCATCGTCACGTCGTTCATTCATGGCGATACCGATAGTCACGTCGCCAATCGATGACGAGCAGCGCCAATACGAACAGCGCAATCGCGGTAATCACCCAAAGCAGGAAGTCGTGGAACCCGATGATGTCGTCCATCACCGGAGTGGCACCCTTTTGCAGGCCGAGCTGCCACGGCTCCGGTTGACCTAATTGAGCAAGGGCCAACTCCCGGGATCATTACCGGCAAACTCGTGGCGATGAGTGTAATCAACCGCTTGAGCACCAGCATTGTTCAATGTGCTCCTTCGAGAAAAATGGCCTTGTTCAGGCCCCCTTTTCCGCCCACCACTGCCATGATGTTCGGCGCAATCCCGCTGAGCACGGCATTTGCCACGGGCGTGGCAGCCTGGCGGTGCGGCGGGATGGGGAGAAATCCCGGCCTCTCAAACCACAATTCCAGCTTTGCCGCAATGAGCCTAATAGGCGCCGGGATGCGACAAACCGTGTATCCAAAAGGGCTTCATCAGGCCATTTTCCGACATCTTGCTGGCGGCCTGCCGCACGCGTCATGTCTTGCTTCACAGAGCCTTTCCGGGCATGACCCCACGCGGCGAAGTAAAATGCAGGTGGCGATTCGTCTGACCAGCGTCGGTATATGGGCCAGCGCGACCGGATGCCAAGGGATTGGATGATGGGAATACTCGAGCATGGCAGGCAGATATTCGTCTGCGCATTGCGGCTCGCTGCCGTCGCACTGATTGCAGGGCTGATGCTCACACCCGCCGGGCCTGTCCTGGCGCAGGGCGCCGTCAAATCCGTCCACAAGGATTGGCAGATTCGCTGCGACACCCCGCCCGGAGCCAAGGCCGAGCAGTGCGCCCTCATTCAGAGTGTGACGGCGGAAGATCGTGCCAATGTCGGCTTGACCGTGATTGTTCTTAAAACCGCCGATCAAAAGAGCCGGCTGATGCGCGTCGTCGCGCCGCTGGGCGTCCTGCTGCCCTCCGGGCTCGGCCTCAAGATCGATCAGGCCGATATCGGCCGCGCCGGTTTCGTGCGCTGCCTTCCGAATGGTTGCATCGCTGAAGTCGTGATGGACGACGAGCTCATCAAGAAGCTGCGCAGTGGCAAGGCTGCGACCTTCATTATTTTCCAGACCCCGGAAGAAGGCATTGGCTTTCCAATGAGCCTTGCCGGCTTTGGGGAGGGCTATGACAAGCTGCCGTAGCCCTCAGGCGACCACGTACTGTGCAATGCCGTTGCCGAACGACCAGTTTTCCCTCGCCGTTTCTACCAAGTTTATGAACACATCCTCTTTGCGGATGCCAAGCTGAGCGTGAAGTTGCTCGGCAATTTCCCTGTAAAATGCTTGCTTGGCCTGAACAGTCCTCCCCACACTCATTGTGACCTGAATCAAAACGAGGCCTGACGAGTGCTCGATGCCAAGATAGGAAGGCGCGTAATTCAGTTCCTCCGGTGAGTGCTCCGTGATGATTTGAAATTTGTCATCTTTCGGCACATCGATAATGTCGATCATCGCTTTGTAAACGATGTCGCCAAGCGTCTTGCGGAATTGAGCGGACGTTCCCTTGGCGAGGTCGATTCGAACGAGCGGCATTGGGGCCCTCTTTCTTTAATCGGTGGCAGGCTCAGGATGTTGGCGTCCAAACGGGCTTTCGCCAATTCATATTTGTCATCATTTTAATGCCTTGGAAGCATATGGAGCGGCTGCGACTCGCCAAATCGATGCAGAAACCCTATCTGGTGTTGCTGGAGGGAGTCATGGATCCAAGCATTTCCTCGCTCATCGACCGCACCGGCCTCGATCGCGGAAAAGTCCGCCAACTGATCGGACACGGGCTGGAAGGCGCCGATGATGGCGAATTGTTCCTGGAATACCGGCAGGCAGAAGCACTGACTTTCGACAACGGCCGGCTCAAGCAGGCAACTTACGATACCGTGCAGGGCTTTGGTCTGCGCGCGGTCAAAGGCGAGGCGGTTGGCTATGCCCATGCCTCGGATCTTTCCGAAGCTGCGTTGAGTCGCGCCGCCGAAGCGGTGCGCGCCGTTAACGGCGGGCACAGCGGCAGCTATGCCGAGCCTCCGGGGCGGACGAACCGCAAACTCTATGGCGACGAGAATCCGCTCGGCTCGCCCGCATTCGAATCCAAAGTAAAATTACTGGAGTCAATTGATGCCTACGCGCGCGAAAAGGATCCGCGCGTGCGGCAAGTCACTGCCAGCATAGCCGCGAGTTGGCAGGTCATGGAAATCCTCCGCGCCGATGGGGAGGCCTATCGCGACATACGCCCGATGGTGCGATTGAATGTATCGGTGGTCGCGGGCGAAGGCGAACGACAGGAGTCCGGCAGCTATGGCTTCGGCGGACGCGAAGGCTTTCAGCGGCTTATCGAGCCGCAGGCGTGGCGCGGCGCAGCCGATGAAGCGATCCGCCAGGCGCTGGTCAATCTTCAGGCCGTTCCGGCGCCGGCAGGGGAGATGGATGTTGTGCTTGGCTCGGGCTGGCCAGGCGTGATGCTGCACGAAGCGGTCGGACACGGGCTCGAAGGCGATTTCAATCGCAAGAAGACTTCCGCCTTTGCCGGCCTTATGGGCCAGCTGGTTGCAGCCAAGGGAGTGACCGTCGTTGACGACGGCACCATTCAGGCGCGCCGCGGCTCACTCTCGATCGATGACGAAGGCACGCCGACCAACCGAACGGTATTGATCGAGGATGGGGTCCTGGTGGGCTACATGCAGGATCGACAGAACGCGCGTTTGATGCGGATGGCGCCAACCGGAAATGGCCGTCGAGAATCGCATGCGCATGTGCCCATGCCGCGGATGACCAACACATACATGCTCGCCGGCACGCGCGACCGGCAAGAAATCATCGCTTCGGTAAAGAACGGCCTTTATGCCGTCAGCTTCGGCGGCGGCCAGGTCGACATCACCTCGGGCAAATACGTCTTTCAATGCACCGAGGCTTACAAGATCGAGAACGGCAAGATCGGTGCGCCAGTCAAGGGCGCCATGCTGATCGGAACCGGTCCCACCGATCTGCATCGAATCAGCATGATCGGTAATGATTTCGCGCTCGACCCCGGCATCGGAACCTGTGGCAAGAACGGCCAGGGCGTGCCTGTCGGCGTCGGTCAACCAACTCTGCGAATGGACAAGATTACGGTTGGCGGCACCGCATAGTTCAATGGCGCATCAGGCGCCGGCGCTTGACCTGGCACCTAGCGCACGACGCCGGAAATGCAGCACGGCTTGGGGCGCGGGCGCGTAATTCTTTCCTTAAGGTAGCAGCGGGAGGCCGCGCCGATGTAGCCCGGCCTCACGTAAGTCCATGCGCGACACTTATTGTCGGCCTCGCATGCGGCCTTGCAGGTCGCGCCGGTTGCATCGTTGGCGACCTCAATATTGCGATAATCGCCGCCAAGGCGATCGATCGAATATTCAATGGGGCCTTTGCGGGGTTCGATAACGCCCGCCCCGCGCACCCCGGAAACGCAGCATTTGTCCTCAACACGAGGCGGCACCTGGTTCTTCAGCCAGCAAGTAGCAGCAGCGCTGGCTGTGCGCGGGTATGAAAAGGTCCATGCCTGGCAGCGGGGATCGCGCTCACACCGAGCCGCGCATATTGCCGGATCGCCGCTGCGGATCTGGAAGTTCTGGTAATCACCGCCCCGGCGATCGAACCCGCTCTGAGCCTGAGCCTGGCCAACGCAGGTCGACGCCGCCAGTACAAGCGCGGCCCACAGCCTGATCGGAATTCGCATGCGCGCCCGCTCGAATTCGAGAACCGGTAGCTTTGCCCCGACCGTATCTTATCGGTCATTGTGCAGGCGGATACAATGATGGCTCCGCAAATGTGTGATCAGCGTTGATGGCTATTGTGGAAGATGTTTCCCAAAAGTAAGCGCCCGCCGGAGGGGCCAGCGGGCGCGGGATCCGGCCGCGAGAGGGGAGGTTCGCGGGTGTCGGATCGAGCGGCCGATGAGAGGGGATCGGCCGTTTCCTTGTTCATTACGGCGCTCGACGCCCGGACGATTCGGGCCGAAGCCGGCGACCACTAAGATCGAATTCGGCGCGTCTCACCGAGTGGTTGAGACGACGCTCGAGCGCACGTTCGCGCAGCAACGCTGTCGGGTCGTCCCAGAACGGCTCCGAGAATGCGTCGCGCACATCAGCGCGCGTGATGCCGATATCGGCGAGCATGCGTCGATCAAGGCTCGCCAGAACGCTGGCCTCACGGCGGTGCCGGCGCGCACGCGCCAGTTCTTTGAGCCAGTAGGTCAGGAACGCCAGGAGGGAAGCGAACGCCCGTATCAGGGTGCTGCCACCGAGCGGCAAAATAGGGTAATTGGCGCTCATTTCAGTCTCCATTCGGTTAGTCAGTACGGCCCCAAATTCGCGCTGGGCGCCGCCCAGAACCACCCGAAACCCCCACCCGATTTCCTCTGAAACTCCCCTTATATTGCACTGCGGGGATTGATTAGTGAAACGAATGTTTTTAATCTAACCGATCAGGAATAGTGATATACCTTCAGCCGACGCTGGCTCAAACCGAGATGCCCGCACATGACCGCAATGCTCGACATCGACCAGTTGCGAACATTCATCGCCATCTCCGAGACCGGCAGCTTCACGAAGGCCGCCGAAGTTGTGAACAAAACGCAGTCCGCGGTCTCGATGCAGATGAAGCGCCTTGAGGAGAGGTTAGAACGTCCGATCTTCGCGCGCGATGGCCGCGCCTCGAAACTGACGGAAGATGGACAGCGGCTCCTCGACTACGCGCGCCGGATCGTCAAGCTCAACGTCGAAACCCTGGCCGCATTTTCGGACGGTGAACTGTCGGGCCGCGTCCGGCTGGGAGTTCCTGACGACTATGCTGACCGGTATCTGCCGGAAATCATGGCCCGGTTTTCGCACGGCTATCCGGCGGTTGAACTGACCGTGATTTGCGAACCTACCGTTGATCTTCTCGAGCGGATCGACGCCAACGAGATCGATCTTGCGATCGTCACCAACTGCGAATCCAAGCGCGCCTCGGAAACGTTTCGCCGCGAGCGATTGCTTTGGGTGACGTCCAATCGGCATTCGACACATCTTGAGGAGCGCATGCCGCTGGCGCTGGGCCGGCCAAGCTGCACGTGGCGCCGCATTGCGATCGAGCGTCTCGAGGCGATCGGCCGGCCGTTCCGCGTACTTTACTCGAGTTCGAATGCCGGCGCGGTTGCCGCCGCTGTTCTCGCGGGGCTCGCGGTGTCCGTGCTGCCCGAGTCGGGTCTCCGCCCGGGCATGCGCGTACTTTCCGCAGCCGACGGTTTCCCGGATCTGCCCAGTTGCCGGATCGGGCTGGTGCGCAATGCGCACGAAAGTTCGGCGCTGGCCGATGCGCTCGCCGAACATATCGTCTCCTCGCTCGATAACCTGTCGGAAGCAGCCCAGGCGGCGGAATAGCCATTCTTCCGTTCGTCCCCCGCGAAAGCGGGGACCCAGATTTCGCCGGTGTCACTTTATGCTGGATTCCCGCTTACGCGGGAATGAACGGAGTTGCTAATACGCATATTCCTCGAAGATCGGGTCGACTGAGCCGCCCCATTCTCCATGGTAACGCTCGAGCAATTCTTCCGCCGGCGTCATGCCGCGCGCGATCGATTCTTCCAGTGGTCGCAGGTAGCGGGTCTCGTCCCGGCCATTGCGATCAAGCCGCTTGCGGCGCGCCAAGCCGCGGGAGCAGAGCCTTAGGGTTTCCTGCGCGAGCGTGAGGACATTGTGGTTGCGGATTTCGGCCCTAAAACCAAGCCTTGGCACATCGTCGCGGAGTTTTTGCCGCTCCTCCGCGGTCCATGGCTTCACCATGTCCCAGCATGAAGTGAGCGCATCGTCATCGTAAAGCAGTCCGACCCAATAGGCGCTCAGTGAGGGCAACCGCCGCCACGGGCCGCCATCGGCCCCGCGCATCTCGAGATAACGCTTGAGTCGGACCTCGGGGAAGATCGTGCTGAGGTGATTGGCCCAATCGGAAATCGTCGGCCGCTCGCCCGACAATTCCGGCAGCTTGCCGTTCAGGAAATCGCGGAACGACTTACCCGAAACATCAATGTATTTGTCGCCGCGCTTGACGAAATACATCGGCACGTCGAGCGCATAATCGGCCCAGCGCTCGAAGCCCATTCCACCCTCGAACGCCCACGGCAACATGCCGGCACGCTGATTGTCGGTGTGACGCCAGATTTCGGAGCGGAACGAAAGAAAGCCGTTCGGCTTGCCTTCGGTGAACGGTGAATTGGCGAATAGCGCGGTCGCCACTGGCTGCAAGGCGAGCGACACGCGCAACTTCTTCACCATGTCAGCTTCACTGGCGAAATCGAGATTCGCCTGCACCGTGCAGGTGCGATACATCATGTCGAGGCCAAGCGAGCCGACTTTCGGCATATAGGCCGTCATGATCTTGTATCGGCCCTTTGGCATCTTCGGCATGTCGGCGCGTGTCCAGTTCGGCGTCATGCCGATGCCGAGAAAGCCTATGCCCAAAGGCTTAGCGACTTCCCTCACCTGCGCCAGGTGCGCCATGAGTTCCGCATCCGTCTGGTGGACATTGTCATAGGCTGCGCCCGATAATTCGAACTGCCCGCCGGGTTCGAGCGAGATTGCTCCCCCGCCAGTCACATCAAACAGGCCTATGATGTTGTCGCCTTCCATGATCGGCTCCCAGCCGAGCAAACCATGCATGCCTTCAAGAAGCGCACGGATGCTGCGCCTGGTCGAATAAGGAACGGGCCGGTGGTCGGCGACGGTGAAGGCGAATTTTTCATGCTCGGTGCCGACGCGGAATTGGTCTTTCGGCTTGCAACCCGCTTCGAGCCAGGCGACCAGTTCGTCGCGGGTCCCGATTGGACTCATGTCGATTTGGTCACGGGCCATGCGAAATTCCGTCGCCGCAAAGGCCGCGACGTTAAACATGCTGCAGTGCAAAGGGCAATGCGCCTCGCATCGGATGCTTGGCGAAGCTCAGCCGCGGATCTCTTCGCGTTGCGCTACGGCTCGGTTATAGGAATACGTTCTTATATACCATCCAAAACCGGTTCTTATTGTGTTCTTTTCGCCATCCGCGGCCTGCATTATTGATACTGTCGATGACACAGTATTGATACCGTCGATGACAGAGTTCACGTCGCAGCAGGAAAAAGCGCTCAACGCGGTCGGCGACTGGCTCGGAGCAAAGCCCGGGGCCAACGGCACGCCGCAGGTCTTTCGCTTGTTCGGCTATGCCGGCACCGGCAAGACCACGCTTGCCAGACACATCGCCGATGCTGCGGATGGCGAGGTGAAGTTTGCGGCCTTTACCGGCAAAGCCGCTTCGGTCATGCGCGGCAAGGGCTGCCGTGGCGCCTCCACCATTCACGGCCTGATTTACAAGGCGCGCGAAAGCGGAGAGGAGATACCGAGCTTCGATTTGTGGGATGAGGCGCCTGCATCAAAAGCCGAGCTGATCATCATAGACGAGTGCTCGATGGTCGACGCAGAGCTTGGACGCGATCTGCTTTCGTTTGGCGTGCCCGTGCTGGTGCTGGGCGACCCTGCACAATTGCCGCTGATCCAGGGCGGCGGCTTTTTCACCGAGGCCGAACCCGATGCAATGCTCACCGAGGTGCACCGGCAGGCCCAGGACGATCCAATCGTTCGACTCTCGATGGACATCAGGGCCGGCGAATACATCGAGCCGGGGCGCTACGGCGAGACAGAAATACTGCGCAAGAACGATCTCGATCCGGAGCGCGTACTCGAAGCCGATCAGGTGCTGGTTGGACGTAATGTCACGCGGCGCGCGTACAACGCCCGCATGCGCGAACGACGCGGCTTTGCAGACGAAATGCCTTCGGCCGGCGACAAGCTGGTCTGTTTGCGCAATAACCGCAAGAAAGGCCTGTTCAACGGCGGACTGTGGACAGTCAAAGAGCGCAGCGGGCGCAAGGGAAGCGCAAAGCCCGGTATTCTGACGATGCGGCTCTTGCCTGATGATGAGACCGCCACGCGCGGCATAAAGGTCTCCGTGCGTCCGGAATGTTTTTCCGGCGGAATCGAGCAGGTCGACTGGCAGCGGCGAAAGCCCTACGACGAATTTGACTACGGTTACGTGCTGACTGTCCACAAGGCGCAAGGCTCGCAATGGAACGACGTTGTTCTGTTTGACGAGTCATTTGCCTTTCCGGATAGTGGCGGGCGCTGGCTATATACGGGTGTCACGCGTGCCGCGAAGAAGCTTACGCTGGTGGTGTAGAACATCATCTTCGCGGGCGACCACGGCAACCGAATTCGGCCGCACTCAAAAACTCCGCTTCCGCGTGAGCGAAAGGCTTGCAAGAGCAATAGCGGTGATCAACGCGCCGGCGAAAAATGTGCCGCTTGGTCCAAACTGGTCCCATAGCGCCCCGGCCAGAATGCTTGCGGCCAGCAAGGCGATGCCGCTCACCAGATTGAACATGCCGAACGCCGTGCCGCGTAGCTCCGCCGGGGCGGTGTCGGCAACCAGCGCCGCCAGGAGTCCCTGGGTTAGTCCCATATGCAGTCCCCAGAGCGCCACGCCGACCATGATCGCGAAGATGCTGTTGCCTAAAGCCAGCACGAGATCGGCGAACATCAGCAGGACAAACCCGACACTTAAAACCCCATAACGGCCGACGCTGTCGGACAGCGCGCCGGCAGGCCAAGCCGACAGGCTGTAGACCACGTTCATTAGCACCATCACAGCCGGAACATAGGCGAGATGCAGGCCGACCGATTGCGCGCGCAACAGCAGAAAAGCCTCGCTGAAGCGCGCGAGTGTGAAAATCGCCGCCACGCTGACGATGATCCAATACCCTGTGCCGAGTCGGCCCAGCTCCGCCCGTGAAAGTGGTGCGTGCACGGCTCGGCTACCCGGAGGCTGCTGTGGCTCATGCACGACGAAGACAATGATCGCGAGGGAAACGAAAGCTGGAACGACGGCAATCCAGAATACGGCAGTAAAATTATTTGCCAAAGCCGCCATAAAGATAATCGCTGCGAGTGGACCGAGCACGGCGCCGACCGTATCGAGCGATTGACGCAGGCCGAAGGCGTTGCCGCGCAGCTCGGCGGGCGTGAGATCCGCGACCAGGGCGTCGCGCGGCGCGCCACGGATGCCCTTGCCTATCCGGTCAATGAAACGCGCCGCTGTCAGCCAAGCGATGCTCGAAGCCAGCGGAAAGACCGGTTTGGTAAAAGCGGCAAGGCCGTAGCCGAACGCCGCCAGGAGCTTGCGTTTGCCGAGAAAGTCGCTCAGCGCGCCGGAGAAAATCTTCGTGATCGAGGCGGCGGCCTCCGCGATACCTTCGATGAAGCCGACAGTGAGCGTGGATGCACCGAGTACGGTGACGAGATAGAGAGGCAGCAGTGCGTGGATCATCTCGGAGGAGAGATCCATGAACAGCGACACCAACCCGAGCGCCCAGACGCTTCGGGGAATCTCGCGCCATCGGAACAAGGACTGGCGGTGCGGAGGCATAGAGTTTTCCAATTGTCATCGCCGGGCTCGCACCGGCGACCCACCTGAATCGGGATGGCCGGGACGGGCCCGGCCATGACAGTCCGAGGAGGTCTATGCCGCTTCTTTCGTCTTCGTCGGCGCGAAACGCTGGTAGAAGCCCTCTTCTTTGGCGGCAAGATCAAGCAGCAGCTTGTTAGGTGCAAAGCGCTGACCGTATTTCTTTTCCAGCTTGCGGCACAAAGCGACGAAATTCTTGGTTCCCATCATGTCTATCCAGGACAGAGTGCCGCCTGAGAACGGCGCAAAGCCGAAACCCAGAATTGAGCCGACATCGGCTTCGCGCACGTCGGTAAGGACATTCTCCTCGAAGCAGCGCGCGGTTTCCAGGGCCTGGATGCCGAGCAGCCGAAGCTTCAATTCCTCGACGTCGATTTTTTCCGGCGCGAGCAGTTTCTTCAGCTGCAGGTCGACAAGGTCGGGCCATAGTTTTTTCGGCCCATTGGCTGGGTAATCGTAGAATCCCTTGCCATTCTTGCGGCCAAAACGGCCGCGTTTCTCAACCATCTCTTCCAGCAATTTCTTTTGCCGCGGATCGACCGCCTTCGGGCCGAGATCGGCCTCTGTCGCCTTGAGGATCTTCCATGCGAGGTCCACCGCCACCTCGTCGTTGAGGGCGAGTGGTCCAACCGGCATTCCAGCGATGCGGCCGACGTTTTCGATCATCGCTGCGGGCACGCCTTCAGTCAGCATCAGATGCCCTTCCCGGATATAGGTGCCGACGACGCGCGATGTATAAAAGCCGCGGGAATCGTTGACCACGATCGGTGTCTTGCGAATTGCGCGGACGTAATCGAGAACAACGGCAAGCGCCCGGCTGCCGGTTTGCTTGCCCAGAATGATCTCGACCAACATCATGCGATCGACCGGCGAGAAGAAGTGAATACCGATAAACCGTGCCGGATCTTTGAACTCGGAAGCGAGCGAAGTGATCGGAAGTGTCGACGTGTTCGAGCCAAGAATCACGTTGTCGCCGATCACTGCCTGAATTTTGGCGATGACCTCGGACTTGACCTTTCGATCCTCGAACACGGCCTCAATGACGAGGTCGCAGTCTTTCAACGAATCGTAGTCGGCCGTGGGCGTGATGCGGGCCAGCAATTCGTCTCGCTCTGCTCCCTTCATTCGCCCTTTCATCACGCGGTCGCTCAGCGCCTTATGCAGGGCCGCCTTGCCCTTTTCGGCGGTCTCCTGGTCGCGATCGATCAGCGCCACCTGCAGCCCGGCGGCTGCGCTGACTTGCGCGATGCCCGCGCCCATAAAGCCCGCACCCACTACGCCGATTTTTTTCAGCTGTGTCGGCGGCTCGTTTGGCGGCCGCCTGGCACCCTTGTTGAGATCCTGCATCGAGACGAAAAGGGAGCGAATCATCGCTGCCGCTTCCGGCGAGCGCAGGATTTTGGCGAACCAGCGCGATTCGATGCGCAGTGCCGTATCAAAGGGCACCTGGAGCCCTTCATAGACGACCTGAAGAATGGCGCGCGCCGCCGGATAGTTGTCGTAGGTCTCGCGACGGTAGATGGCGTTGGCGGCGGGAAAGGTCATCATTCCCGCTTTCGAATAAACCGAGCCACCCGGCAATCGGAAACCTTCGGTGTCCCACGGCGCCTTGGCCTTGCCGCCAGCCTTGATCCAGTCCATGGCCGCCTTGATCAGATCTGCCTGGGGCACGACGGCGTCGATCAACTTCATGGCTTTGGCGCGATCCACCTTAAGCTGGTCGCCCTTGAGCAGAAACTGCAGCGCGTCGGCTGGCGGAAGCATGCGGGCCACGCGCTGGGTGCCGCCGGCGCCGGGAAACAATCCGATCTTGACTTCGGGCAGACCGAGCCGCGTCTTCGGATTGTCGGCTGCCACCCGATAATGGCAGGCAAGCGCGAACTCGAAGCCGCCACCCATGGCAGTGCCATTAAGCGCGCA
This sequence comes from Pseudolabrys sp., assembly GCA_036505835.1. Taxonomy (GTDB): domain Bacteria; phylum Pseudomonadota; class Alphaproteobacteria; order Rhizobiales; family Xanthobacteraceae; genus Pseudolabrys. Next base: position 11,566 of record DASXST010000061.1, read on the forward strand.
CACCCAAGGTTTGCCGCTCGTCTCGATACGCCGGTAAACCTGCGATAGTTTTCGACTTTCATCGAATACGAAAGCAGCGGCGGCCTCTTCGCCTTTCGTGCGCACCAGATTGGCGAATACAGCGCCCATACCCTCGAGCATCGTAAGGTCGGCGCCGCCACAGAAGGCTTCCTTGCCGGAGGTGACGACGACCCCTTTGATCGCCGCGTCGGCGGCGGCTTTATCAACCAGCTCGCCCAGCTCCTCGATCACGCTTGTGTTGATGACATTCATGGAACGCCCGGCCATGTCCCAGGTCACGAGCGCGATGCCGTCCGCGTCGACATCGATCTTGAAATTCGCCATCGCCGACTCCTGTTTACCTGCGCATGATCATTTCGAAACTGGCCTCGGCTTTTTCGATCATGCCCTATAAAGGTTCGCCATTTTTCCTCGTGTAACGTGCGCCCTTTTCGTCACGCACCACCATCATATCGATGTCGGAATAATGCGCGCGTTCGGACGAGGCACGCGTACCGACCTCGATAAAGGCCGCATCACGATCCGAGCGATTGATCAGACAGTGTCCGCTGGGCACACCCGCCTTCCAGGCGGCGGCATCCCCTGGCTTGAGCACGATGTCGCCTCCATCCTCCCGCAACACCACCTCTCCTTCCAGCACGTAGACGAGTTCGTCCTCGCTCTCATGCCAGTGGCGCTGCGAGGACGCGGCGCCCGGCTTGAGCGTGCAGACGTTGACGCCGAACTGCGTGAGACCTGCGGCGCGGGCGAGCCGCTTGCGGCTGCGCCCTTCGACGGCCTTGTTGAAGGGCGGTGGATATCCCGTCGACGTGTCGATCGGGATTTTATCGATGTCGATTTTCGGCATGTTAAACGCGTTCGATAATCGTGGCCGTCCCCATGCCGACGCCGATGCACAATGTTACGAGCGCGGTTTCCTTGTCGCGCCTCTCCAGTTCATCGAGAACCGTGCCGAGAATCATCGCACCCGTGGCGCCAAGGGGATGGCCCATGGCAATGGCGCCACCGTTCACGTTGATCTTCTCGTGCGAAATGTCGAGCGCCTGCATATAGCGCAACACCACCGAGGCAAATGCCTCGTTGAGCTCCCACAGATCAATGTCCTTTTTCGTCATGCCCGCCCTTTTCAGCACTTTTTCTGTCACCGGGATTGGGCCGGTCAGCATGATCGACGGCTCGGAGCCCACATTAGCGAACTGACGGATCTTGGCGCGGGGTTTCAGACCCGCTGCCTTGCCCGCGGCTTTGCTGCCGATAAGCACTGCGGCGGCGCCGTCGACAATTCCGGAGGAGTTGCCCGGCGTGTGAACGTGATTGACTGCCTCAACCTCGGGATAACGCTGCACGGCGACTGCGTCGAAGCCCGCCATCTCGCCCATCTGCACAAAAGAAGGCTGCAGGGCCGCCAGTGTCTGCATGGTCGTGCCCGGCCGCATATGCTCGTCTTTGGCCAGAATTGTCAGGCCGTTGACGTCCTTCACCCGGATAACGGAATTTTTGAAGCGCCCCTCGTCCCAGGCCTTGGCGGCGCGTTTCTGGCTTTCGACTGCATAGGCATCTACGTCATCGCGCGTAAATCCGTACTTCGTCGCAATAAGGTCGGCGGAAATGCCCTGCGGCAGGAAATACGTCGCCACCGCGATGGAAGGGTCGATCGGCCAGGCGCCGCCTGATGCGCCAATGCCGACGCGGCTCATCGATTCAACTCCGCCGCCGATCGTCATTTCGTGCTGACCCGACATGACTTCGGCGGCAGCAAAGTTCACCGCATCGAGGCCGGACGCGCAAAAGCGGTTGATTTGCACACCCGGCACGCTGTCACCAAAGCCCGCGACCAGTGCCGACGCGCGCGCGATATCACCGCCTGCTTCGCCGACAGGGTCGACGCAACCAAGCACCACATCCTCGACGAGCGCAGGGTCGAGCTTGTTGCGGTCCTTTACTGCTGCAAGCGTCTGTGCAGCGAGGTTGAGTGCGGTTACCTCGTGCAGCGATCCGTCGGCCTTGCCACGCCCGCGAGGGCTGCGGACGTGATCGTAGATGAATGCCTCTGGCATGGAGACTCTCCAGTATGGGTGGGCGTCAAAGGCTGCGCGCGATCAGCAATTTCATGATCTCGTTGGTGCCCGCGTAAATGCGCAAGACGCGCGCATCGCGATACATGCGCGAGATCGGGTATTCATCCATATAGCCATAGCCGCCGAACAATTGCAGGCATCGGTCGATCACTTTGCCTTGCGTGTCGGTGAGCCTGTACTTGGCCATGGAGGCGGTGACGGTATCGAGTTGGCCGCCGACATGCCGCTCAATGCAATGGTCCAGAAAAACCTTGGCGATTGTCGCCTCAGTCTTGCACTCGGCGAGCTCGAATTGGGTATTCTGGAACTCGATAATCGCCTGCCCGAAGGCCTTGCGCTGCTTTACATAGTCGATCGTCAGTGCGAGTGCCCGCTCCATCATGGCTACGGCGTGGATCGCGACGATCAGGCGCTCCTGCGGCAATTCCTTCATCAGTTGGTAGAAGCCCTGCCCTTCGTCGGTCCCGAGCAGGCTGGACGCCGGCAACCGCACATCCTCGAAAAACAGCTCCGAGGTATCGGCTGCGTCCATGCCGAGCTTCTTCAGCTTGCGGCCACGCCGAAATCCCTGCGCGTCATCGGTTTCGACCACGAATAATGACGTGCCCTTCGCCCCGGCTTTCGGGTCCGTCTTGGCCACAACGATAATCAGATTGGCGTGCTGCCCGTTCGTTATGAACGTCTTCGATCCATTGAGCACATAACCATTCCCGGATTTCTTCGCCGAGGTGCGGACGCCTTGCAGATCCGAGCCGGTGCCTGGTTCTGTCATGGCGATCGCGCCGACCAGCTCGCCGGTGGCGAGTTTCGGCAACCATCGCTTTTTCTGTTCTTCGGTGCCGTAGTGCATGATGTAGGGCGCAACGATCCCCGAATGCAGTGGCGCGCCAAAAGTATCGAACCCGGCCAGCGCAAATTCGCGATTGATGACCGCTTCATGCGCAAATGTGCCGCCGGCGCCGCCATACTCCTCTGGCATCGAAGCGCAGAGCAGCCCCGCCGCGCCTGCCTTGGTCCAGACGTCGCGATCGTAGATGCCGGCCTCGTGCCAGCGATCGAGATGCGGAACAAATTCGTCGGCAATAAACCGCCGCGCCTGCTCCTCGAGCAGGACGAGATCTTCGCTCATCCAAGCTGGTCGCGGGAGATTTAATGCTTCCATTGGGCGATTCGTCTTTTTTGCAACATACGACCGTCCGCCTGCCCGCGCGAGGGATTACTGCCGCTGGTCCTGCTCACCGAGCTTACTGCTCGGCGAGCGTTGTCATTTTGCCGGGTCCTTGACGTTCTCGATCGTATCAAACTCGACGTTGCGGATCGCTCCGTCGACCTTTTCCACCCGGCGGATGTAAACGTTTTGCACGATGTCACGCGTATTCGGATCAATTGAGATGGGTCCCCGCGGGCTATCCCATTTCATGCCCTTGGCAGCCCCGATCAGCGCATCTCCATCGGCTTTGCCGCCGGTCTTTTTTAACGTTTCATAGATCAGGTGCATTCCATCCCAGCCGCCAATCGAGAACACGTCGGGGTTTCGCTTGAACTCGGCCTGATACGCTTTCACGAAAGCTTCGTTCGCCGGCGACTTATGCTCCCATGCGTAATGAAAGACGGTTCTGATCCCGACCGCCGCGTCGCCCATGCTCTTGAGCGCATTGTCGTCCATGGTGATTTCACCCTGCCCAAGGATTCTGCTGGCGGGAAACCCACGCTCCTGCATCGCCTTGGCCATGGCCGGCGGTTGGGAGCCGCCGGGAATGAAAATGAAGATCGCTTCCGGGTCGAGGTCTTTCGCGCGTTGCACGAAGGCCGAGAAATCGGGACTGGCAATCGGCATCCTCACCGATCCGACGATTTGACCGCCTGCCTCCTTGAAGCCTTTGGCGAACCAGGTTTCCGCGTCGATGCCCGGTCCGTAGTCCGAAACCATTGTATAGATTTTGCGGATCCCGGTTTTGAAGGCCCACCCGCCGAAAGTGTACTCAAGCTGCGGAATGGTAAGCGAGGTGCGAACGATATATGGTGATTTCGTGGTGATGATCGACGTAGCGGCGTTCATCACGACCATCAGTTTTTTTGCTTCCGCTGAAACGTCACCTGCACCCAGGGCTTCCGGCGTCAGCACAAAGCCAGCCAGAACATCGACCTGATCGCGCACCACCAATTCCTGCGCCAGTCGCTTCGCTACGTCGGGATTTGGGCCGCCGGTATCCCTGCGAATGATTTCAATCTTCTTGCCAGCAACAGTGTCACCATGCTGTTTGATATAAAGCTTTATGGCATTATCCACCTGCGCGGCGGTGTCGGCGAACTGACCGGAATAGGCCATGACCAGTCCGATCTTGACGGTCTGTTGGGCGTTCGCCGAGGATGCCGCCAGAACTGCCGCTGCGATGACCAGCAAAGCCTTTCGCATTCACGTCCTCCCAACAGCTGTTTCAGCAAATCATGTTTGACAGGCTAGCGGGATTTCCGGGCCACGTCACGGAGTCGCCGGCGTGTTGAAATTCGGGATTTTTGATCATCTCGACACTGACGGCAGCCCCTTGGGCAGCTTTCTTGACAACAGGCTGCGGCTTCTCGAGTTGATTGAGCAGGCGAGCTTCCAGGCCTACCATCTTGCGGAGCATCACTCGACGCCGCTGGGCATGGCATCAAGCCCGAGCGTTTTTCTGGCAGCAGCAATCCAACGGACTCGCAGGATCAGATTAGGCCCGCTCGTCTATGTGTTGCCGCTTTATCATCCGCTGCGCCTGTACGAAGAAATCTGCATGCTCGACCAACTGAGCGGCGGCCGCCTGACGGTCGGCGTCGGCCGCGGCGGAGCGCTCATTGAGCACCAGCGTTTTGGGATCGATCCGGCGGTGGCGCCTGCCATGTATCAGGAAGCTTTTGCCGTTCTCATGCGCGCCTTCGAATCCGACGTGCTGAATTTCGAAGGCCGATTTTATAATTACAAGGACTACGTCATTCAGGTTAAGCCGGTTCAGCACCCGCATTCTCCCATCTGGTATGGCGCACCTCATGCCGATGCGGTTGCCTGGGCGGCGCCGCGCGCTATTAATGTGGTATCGCTGGGGCCCGGCGCTCGCGCGCGCGCGATCAGCGACCGCTATCACGAAGAATGGAAGAAACTTGGACGCGATGGCGGCACGCTTCCCGGCATAGGCATTACGCGGCATATCGTGGTCGCTGAACGCGATGAGGCAGCAAGCGCGATCGCACAGGCCGCCTATCCGCGATGGCGCGAAGCGATTGAATATCTTTGGCGGCGGTCAAAGATGGAATTTGTTCTGAAGGAGATCTATCCGCCCGATTTCGCGACGCTGGAACGCATTGGTCACGGCGTTGCTGGTTCGCCCGCAACCGTGCGGAATTATCTCGCCCGACTGCATGATGAAACCCGCGTCAATACCGTTCTCTGTCAGATGATTTTCGGCAGCATGCGTTTCGATGACGCGGCACGCTCAATCAGGCTATTCGGACGCGAGGTCATTCCAGCATTCTCATAACCGCATAGCTGTCTATCTGGATTACCGCGGTCGCTGGTGTTACCAACGGCTTGGAATGCCGGGTCATTCAGTAAGCGCGCAAACGGGTACCAAGCCCGGCGATGTCGAATCGACGTACGCTTGGTTGCGTCTGGTTGTCGCCCTCACGATCAGCACGATTGCGGGCGTCGGCATGTGGTCGGTCATGGTCGCACTGCCGACCATGCAGGCCGATTTTGGCGTCACGCGCGCCGATGCGTCGCTTCCATTCACCATGGTGATGTTAGGTTTTGCCGGCGGCGGCGTCCTCATGGGTCGTCTCGCCGATCGCTACGGAATCGCTGTTCCTCTGGGCGTGGGCATTTTGGCGCTGTCAGCCGGATATCTCGCGACCGGCTGGGCGCCGAGCCTGTGGTTCGTCGCCCTCGCCCATGGCCTCATCGGAATCGGCTGCTCGGCCAGCTTTGGACCATTGATGGCCGACATCTCGCATTGGTTTCTGCGCCGGCGCGGAATCGCGGTCGCTCTTGCCGCAACAGGCAATTACCTCGCCGGAACGATATGGCCTCCCGTCATTCAGCACTTCATTTCGCAGTGGGGCTGGCGCGCGACGCACATCGGTGTCGGCCTGTTTTGCCTGATCACCGTATTGCCTCTTGTATTCGCAATGCGCCGCCGGATCGATGGCCATGATGATGACGCCGGCGACGCTGCGGTCGCGCGGCGCCAAGCTGAATCACCTTTCTCACCGCTAACGTTGCAGATCCTGTTGTGCATCGCCGGCGTCGCCTGCTGCGTGGCTATGGCCATGCCGCAGGTGCACATTGTCGCTTATTGCGGGGATCTCGGTTACGGCGTCGCGCGCGGTGCGGAAATGCTTTCGATGATGCTCGGTTTCGGGATTATCAGCCGCGTCGCCTCCGGCTTCATTGCCGATCGCATTGGCGGCGTGCGGACGCTGCTGCTCGGCTCGGTGCTGCAAGGCGTGGCGCTGTTTCTTTATCTCTGGTTCGACGGACTCGTTTCTCTCTATGTGATCTCGGCTTTGTTCGGCCTGTTCCAGGGCGGCATAGTGCCCAGCTATGCTATCATTGTCCGCGAATATTTTTCGCCACGCGAGGCAGGCACTCGTCTCGGACTCATTTTGATGGCAACGCTGCTCGGCATGGCGCTCGGCGGCTGGATGTCAGGTCTGATTTTCGATCTCACCGGCTCCTACCGGACGGCATTTCTGAACGGTCTCGGATGGAATCTGGTGAACGTGTCGATCATGATATGGCTGCTCCAACGCTCGCGGCGTCGCACGGCGTTTGCCTGGGGCTGAACTGCGGATCAGGCTCGAGAAACCGGCCGGCTCCAATCCCACAAGGGCTGCAGCGTCTCGCGACCGTCTCGCTGACGTCTGCAGCAGGCGGCAAACCACGCGGCAACGGCTCCGAGTAGCGCGCGCCGACCATGAACCCCAGAATGACGACAGTGGCGCGCGCGTGCAATGCTTTCCTGGGCCCGAGCGATTATTTCGGCGACGCGCCGCTCGGCATCCGGGGGAGCCAGGCCCGTCATCGCGGTGACCGTTCATGGAAACCTCCGTCGCGTGCCAGGCCCCTGCACAGGCATGGTCTACACACAAACTGGAGGTTCGGGCTATTGTTCCCGATTCGAGTCCAATTTTGCTCCGCAATGCGACGTGTGTCGCGAAGCTAGAATGCCTCGTCAGGCAATTTCATGGTTGAACCGGCGCCCGCCTGGATGCGTGCCAGCCGCGTCGCCGTTTCCGGCAGCATTCGCTCCATGAAGAAACGCGCCGTGACCAGCTTGGCGTTCAGGCGAGCGGCCGAACCGTTAGCCTTGGGCAGCTTGGCGAGGGCGGCTTCGGCGATCCTGCACCACATGTAGCCGAGCGCCACCAGCCCGAAGAGATGCATGTAGTCGTACGACCCTGCACCAGCATTGTCCGGCTTGGCGATGGCGTTCTGCATGAACCACATCGACGCTTCCTGCAGATGCGCGAGCGATTGGCCAAGAGGCTTCAAATAGACATTCATATCGTCGCTGCCGGTACGCTCCTTGAGATAGGTCTGAACCTCGTTGAAGAAAGCCATAATGGCACGGCCACCATCCTTGCCGAGCTTGCGGCCGACGAGGTCGAGCGCCTGTATGCCGTTGGCTCCTTCGTAAATCTGCGCAATTCGGGCATCGCGCACGAACTGCTCCATTCCGTGCTCGGCGATGTACCCGTGGCCCCCGAAAATTTGTTGTGCCAATACTGCATTGGCGAACCCGCCGTCAGTGAGCACGCCCTTGATCACCGGCGTCAGGAGGCCCATGTGATCGTCCGCAGTCTTGCGCTCCTTTTCATCGTCGGAACGGTGAGTGACATCGCTCTTTAACGCGGTCCACATAACAAGCGCGCGCCCTGCTTCGTTGAAGGCCCGCATGCTCATCAACGCGCGCCGCACATCCGGATGCACGATGATCGGGTCAGCCGCCTTATCGGGATATTTGGCGCCGGAGATAGCACGTCCCTGCAGGCGTTCTTTCGCATAAGCCGCAGCATTCTGGTAAGCGACTTCGGACAACGCGAGACCTTGCACGCCTACGGCGAGCCGCGCCTCGTTCATCATCGTAAACATGGCGTTGAGGCCGCGGTTTTCCTCGCCGACCAGCCAACCGACGGCGCCGTCGTAATTCATGACGCAGGTCGAATTGCCGTGGATCCCCATTTTCTCTTCGATCGAGCCGCAGCTGACGGCATTGCGGCCCCCCAGAGAACCGTCGTCCTTGACGAGTACCTTGGGCACCACGAAAAGCGAGATCCCCTTGGTGCCCATCGGGGCGCCTTCGATCCGCGCGAGCACCAGATGAATGATGTTATCGGACAGGTCGTGCTCGCCTGCCGAGATGAATATCTTGGTACCGCTGATCTTGTAGCTGCCGTCCGTCTGTCTCACCGCCTTTGATCGCAGCAGCCCCAGGTCAGTGCCGCAGTGCGGCTCCGTCAGATTCATCGTGCCGGTCCAGACGCCTTCAACCATCTTCGGCAGATATTTCTGCTTTATCTCGTCGGAGGCATGAGCCAACAGCGCTGCAATCGCGCCTTGCGTAAGGCCCGAGTACATCGCGAAAGCCATATTGGCGGAGCAAAAGAATTCGTTGACGAGTTCGGTTAATGTGGCCGGCAAGCCCTGCCCGCCGAATTCCGGAGGGACGGATATCCCGATCCAGCCGCCTTCAACGATCTGCGTGTAAGCTTCCTTGAAACCTTTGGGAGTCGTTACGCTGCCATCCGCCCCGCGCTTGCAGCCTTCCTTGTCGCCAACGCGATTGAGTGGTGTCAGCACTTCCTCGCTGAATTTCGCTGCTTCGCGCAGCACCGCTTCCACCACGTCAGGCGAGGCGTCGGAAAAACCCGGAAGATTACCGTAATGATCGAGATGAAAGACGTCGTTGAGCAGGAACAACGCGTCATCGACTGGCGCCTTATAGATCGGCATGGTTTGTCTCCGCGGCAGGGCGCCGCACGGTATTAGTGGATGAGGAAGCTCGCGTCTCCCCTACTCGCACCGTCCTAACACGGTCGCAAGTGTCCAGGTCACGGCGGTACGTCATTATGACGTAGCCGCTTTACACCTATGTTAAGGGATAGGGAACGCCGGAAATAGTGATAGCTATCACGTCTTTCCCGAGGCCGTGACCTTGGATACCGCAGAAAAATCGGAGGCAAACAAACATCTCCGTGTAGATCTGGCGCAATTTGGCCAGCGCTCCATCGATGTCACGCCGCTGGCGCTCCAGCATATTGATCTGCTCAACACATTTGCGCCGATCGATTGGCAAAGTGTTGTTACAACCACGTACGCGCGCGGCCAGCATTTCGCGGAGTTCGGTGAGCGTGAAACCCAGTCGCTTGCCTTGCAAGATCAGCGCCAGGCGCTCGCGATCGTCATGGCTGAAAAGTCGCGCTGCGCCGTTCCGCCGCGGCGTCAGCAAACCCTTGCTCTGGCAAAAGCGTAAAGCCCTCAGCGTACGCCTGCGTCGCGGGCGAGTTCTCCAATGGTAAGGCTGCCCTCTTCGCGCGGACCCGTCGGTGCCTGGGCAGCGTCCCCCGCTCGATCCATACCAGCGTGAGCATGCGCGCGATATTCGTTGGCCATGTCGCCCCTGCCCGCTCCCGATACCGAATCGTATGAATCCTAGTCATCAACCTGGGAGCGCGGTAGCATTCGCGTGTTCGGCCCAGAAAATATTACAGTCAACGCGATTGCCCCGCATGGCTCGCCTACCGCTGGATTAGCGGGCTCACTTTGAGCAGCGTTAACCACTTGTTTACCGTGACAGGCAAAAAGTTGGGCGTGGACGAAGGACCGAGCCCCGTATCCACACGGCGCTCACGCGCCGGATTCCACGAGAGACGAGCCCGGCTCTTGGCGTCTCCACCTCGGATGTGGGTGTGGGCATGAAATTTGACTTTTCGTGGAGCGTCAAAGGAGTTCGGCCGGACGCGCGCAGGATGGCGGAAGAAGCGGCGCGGCGGGCTGGCTTATCGCTGAGCGACTGGATCAATGCGATCATCCTGCAACAAGCTGCAACACAAGACATAAAGGCACCTCCTGCGCGGTTTGAGGTGGAAGAAACCGATGACTCGCCTGATTTGCGCCCGCAGGTCGATGATCCGGCCCGTCGGAACGAACAGGCGACGCACAGCGGATTCACCGCTTACGCTCCCAGGCGCGATCGCGATGAAGCCGACCGATTGGCTGAGCTTTCTGCGCGCCTTGAACAACGGTTCGATCAGCTCGCCGATATTATCTCAGACTCGCCGATGTCGCCGGCCACACAAGCATCGGGCCACGACCGGACGTTCGCCAGCATTGCGGAGCGCCGATATTGGCACAAGCATGGACCGGCACCGCAGGGAACGCAGGACCTCTCGAACCTTGAGAGCAAGCTGCGCAGAATTACAGACCAGATCGAAGCGCTGCGGCGTCCTGGCGTGGAGGAACAGATCGCGGGCCTCCGTATGGAACTTCATGAAATTGGCCGTACGCTCGATCAGGCAATGCCGCAGCGCGCCATTGAAGCCATTGAGAAGCAGATTCAAGATTTGGCCGACCGCATCGTGGAGGGACAAGACGCCGATACCAAGGGCCGCGCTCTGGCCGGCATCGAGTACGGCCTTGCCGAAATGCGCGCTGCGCTGTCCGGACTGATGTCGTCTCAAAATCACGCCGGATACGCGGAGGCGATCGACATTCTGGCGCAGAAAATCGATCTCATCGCTGCGCAGCGGGATCCTGCGACCACGCATCAGCTCGAGAACCTGATGGAAACATTGCGCGACATTGCGGTGCAGGTCGCTTCCAATGATACCATCAACAACCTTTCCGCCCAGGTGCGGGCCCTGGCCGATAAGATTGAGCATCTTGCAGTAGAGGGGAGCGCAGGCGATGCCTTCAATCGGCTCGAACTTCGCATTGATGCGCTCAGCCGCTCGGTTTCCGAAAATCTCCCCAGTGGCGCACTACCTGCGCGCGTGGAAGACTTACTGGAGTCCTTGTGCGAGAAAATCGACGATTTACGGCAAGCCCGGGTAGAGCGGATCGCCCTGGACCATCTCGAAAATCTCGTCGCCAAACTCGTAGGTCGACTCGATGCCACCGAATCCCGCTTGGGACACTTGGATGCAATCGAACGCGGGTTGGCAGATCTGCTGGTGCATATCGGGGACATACGCACCAGCAAACAAACGGCTGCAGTTCGAGCTGACACAGATGGAAATCTTTCACAGCAGGACATCGTGCGTACCCAGGCCGCACTTGAGGCATTGGTCGCCTCACTTGACCGCGTTTCCGATCGCGTGGCCATAATTGAAAAAGACCTGCGCGAGGATCCGGCGAAAGGGGCAATCGGCGAAACAGGGATTCTCGAGCTGACCCAGGTCTCGCCGATCGCCACGAAAGACGGCACGAAAGCGTCGCCGCAGGTCCCGCCGGCTATAGACCTGCCAACACCTCTCGCGTCGAACGTCCCCGATCACGACCGGGGCGCCCCTGTCTCTTTTGCGCCGACGGCGTCCTTCAGCAAGAGCGTGCATCCCGTGCAGCCGCAGGCGGCGGTGCGAGCTGATGAGCCACTGGAGCCGGGGCTTGGGCGCCGACGATTTTCGCCTCATCCGGGCAGTCGCATTGCTCCTTCGGAAGCAGCGCTCGGGATCGCTCGGCCCGTTGCCGTCGCTTCAGGCTCGAAGTCCAGCTTTATTAGGGCGGCCCGCCGCGCTGCGCAGGCCGCAAGCCAGGACCCAAAAAACCGTCCTCGTTCGGAACCGCACAAAGTGAGCGGTGGCGAAAAAATCTCGTTGCGAGAAGAAGTCACAAGGCGCGGCAAGGGAATGCTGTTGGCCGCAAGCATCGTCGCCATTGTCATTGGCTCGATCCAGCTCACAAGCACTATTTTCGATTTCCGAATATTCGAGTCGCAGGGCGCCAAGCTGGCCAACACTTTTCAAACGGACGCAAACAGCGATAGCGCAGTTCAAAACGCGGAAAATGACACGACTGCCAGCATTGCCGTCGACAAGACCGATGCGGCGAGATTGCCGGAAGGCGACGCCACGGCGAACCTGCTTGCCGCTCCAACTCTGCCCAGTTTGACGTCCGCGCCAACAACAAAACCCGGCCCGGCTGCGCCGCTCCCATTGAACATGGCCGACAGCAGCAGCGACGGTCCGCCACCGGTGCTGAATCCGCCCCTTCTCAATCCGCCTGCCCTGGCCGCACCCCCGCCGAAGAACGAAGCGACCGGAGCAATTGCACGCAATGCGACCGAGACCCGACCGAACCGTCAATCGGCGCCTGCGGCACAACCGTCGGCCGCCGACGCGCTGCCGGCCGCGATCGGGGCAGCACGGCTGCGCAACGCGGCATCTGCCGGCGATCCCGCAGCCGCATATGAAATTGCCATGCGTTATCTCGAGGGGCGCGGCGTGCCCGCCAATCTGGAAGAGGCCGCGCGGTGGTTTGAGCGCGCCGCAAGCAAGGGACTGGTACCGGCACAATTCCGCTATGCCAGCATGCTTGAAAAGGGTCAGGGCGTAAAAAAGGACCTCCCTGCCGCCCAAAAACTCTACGCGGCTGCCGCCGGTAGGGGTCATGCCAAGGCGATGCATAACCTTGCAGTGATCTACGCTGACGGCATCGAAGGAAAGCCGGATTACGCCAGCGCCGCCTTATGGTTCCGCAAGGCCGCGGAGCACGGCATAGCCGACAGCCAGTACAATTTCGCCGTATTGGCCGCGCGCGGTCTCGGCACCGAGAAAAACTTGCTTGAAGCCTATAAGTGGTTCGCGCTGGCAGCCGCCCAAGGCGATCGCGACGCCGGCCGCAAACGCGATGATGCTGCCGCACACATGGATGCCCCGGCCCTCGCGGCCGCCCAAGAAGCCGTCAAGGCCTTCGTGGTCCAGACGCAGCCGGCGACCGCGACAGTTGTTCCGGAACCGCCCGGGGGTTGGGATCGGACGAGTTCTCCATCGCAGGACAGGCCGCGCGCGGCGGGGCCACTATCGATCAGCGCTTTCAACCCGGGAAAGCTGTGAACTGGCCGCGTCCACCCTGCAAGAACGTGATCACACGGAGTCTCATCGAGTAAAATAAAGTGAAGCGGAGCCGGTCGGCCACGACCATCTCGCGTCAACCGGAATGCTGACGTTTCCGGGTATCTTGGTGTTAATTTATCAAAGAACAAGCTCGCACGGCATATTGTCGCCCGGGCGCACCTCAATGTTGGACTGACCGCTTGCAAATCTACCTGCCCATCGCCGATTTGCCGGTAAATATCTTCCTGGTCTTGGGGATGGGACTCGCGGTCGGTTACATCTCCGGCATGTTCGGCATCGGCGGCGGTTTCCTGATGACTCCGCTGCTGATTTTCATCGGAATATCACCGGCGGTCGCTGTGGCAACCGTGTCCAGCCACATTGCGGCGTCGTCATTCACGGGTGCAATCAGCTACTGGCGCAAGCGGGCTCTAGATATCGCGTTGGCGCTGATGCTGCTCAGTGCGGGCATTGTAGGAACGGCCATTGGCGTCTGGCTGTTCACCGAATTGCGCGCCCTCGATCAACTCGACCTGATGATCGGGCTCTCTTACGTCACTTTGCTGACGGTCGTGGGAGCGACGATGATCTACGAAAGCTGGCGTGCAATCATGCGGACTCGTCATGGCATGCCGGCAACGCTGCGCCGGCCGGGCAGCCACACATGGTTTCACGGCCTGCCGTTCAAGCTGCGCTTCAAGCGGTCAAAAATATATGTGTCGGCAATCCCGGTGTGGGCGATCGGATTGGTGATCGGATTCCTTGGGGCGATCATGGGCATCGGCGGCGGCTTTTTGATGGTGCCGATGCTGATCTATTTGCTCCGCGTGCCGACGGCGACTGTCATCGGCACGTCGATGGTGCTCACGCTGGTCACGATGGCCTCGGCAACAGTGATGCATTCCGCCACAAATCATCTGGTGGATGCGGTGCTGGCGCTGATCCTGATGGTTGGAGGCGTCATTGGCGCGCAATTCGGTGCGCGCACAGGGCAAAAGATGCGCGGCGAACGACTACGGCTGTTGCTCGGACTTCTGGTTTTCGCGGTGGGTTGCCGATTTGCCTACGAGCTGGTGGTCAAGCCGGACGATCTCTATTCGCTTCGCCACGTGAGGAGCGAATGATGCGGCGGTTTGCACAACTCCTTGCACTTACGCTTCTTGTTTTCGGCCCGCAGCCGGCCGCCGCCGAGCGGCTCGTAGTCTCTCTGTCAAATCATCGCGTCGCCGTTACATCCAATTTCGTAGGCGAGGAGCTTGTATTGTTCGGCACCATCGAGCCTGAACCGACGACGACTGCACTGCGGCCGCCGTATGATCTGGTTGTCACGGTTACCGGACCACGCCAAACTATCCGGACGAGACGCAAGCAACGCATCCTGGGTATTTGGGTGAATGCCGATTCACGCGAATTCGTGCGCGTGCCAGCCTATCTTGCTGTCTTGAGCAACCGTCCCGTTAACGATATCGCCAATCCGGACACGTTAAGACGTCTGCAGATCGGACTCGATAATTTCCTCTTGCCGCAGCGGATCGGCAGCGACGTTGCGGATACGGTGCGCGATGATCCGTTCCGCCGCGCTTTCGTTCGACTGCAAACCCAGCAGGGTTTGTACCGTGAATCAGCCACCGCTGTGACCTTTCTCACTCCAACGGTATTCCGCGCAGCCGTGCCTATGCCCGCAGCGGTGCCGACCGGAAGTTATGGAATTGAGGTTGAGCTGTTCACCAGAGGCGCGCTGGTCGCGCGCACTAATTCTGCGCTGGACGTGATCAAGACCGGCTTCGAGCAATACGTTGCCGATGCGGCGCGCGACTATGGTCTCCTGTACGGAATGGCAACCGCGTTAATGGCGCTCCTGATCGGCTGGTTCGCGAGCCTCGTTTTTGCGCGCGATTAATCCGGCAGGCAGCGATTCGCGGCAAAGGAATAGACGCGCGCGTCTCCAAGCAGATATGCCGTAAAAGCCAGCGTACCGAAAAGATCGCCAAATGCGGCATCGCGTATGTTCAGGCCGCCTGAAAACGCTCCGAAGGCAGGCATCACCAGGCGACTTCGGTCTGCGGCAAAGCAACGGCGGCTCACCGCCCGCCCCCGATGCGCGATCCGCGCTACCGGATGCAAATGGCCGCTGATTTCGCCGGCGGCGCCATTCGGCTCGTGACGGAAAGTCAGGACGCCAATTTTCAGCATTCTTTGGAAGATGCCGCCGATGCCGTCGCCCGGTTCCGGATCGTGATTGCCCGTAATCCATATCCAGTCGCGGCCGCGCTGGAGCGCCTGCAGCGTGGCGCGATCATTGTCAGACAAACGGGCCGGCCCACCGACGTCGTGAAAGCTGTCGCCGAGCGCCACGATACAGCGGGGTGAATAGTCTGCAGCCAAATGCGACACCCGCGCCAGCGTGGTCGCGGTATCGTAAGGCGGAAGCAGCTGCCCGCGTGCAGCAAAACTCGAGCCTTTTTCCAGGTGCAGGTCAGCGACAACCAGCAGGCCGTGTTCGTGCCAGTAAAGCGCGCCCCGCGGATCGGCGAGCAGCGGCACGCCGGCAAGAACAATTAGATTGCCCTCGCTTTCCGCCAGATTTCGCGCCGCTTGACTCAACTCATGGCTTCCTTGATCAACTGGTCGGCAGCCTCGGCCAATAGAGTATCCGAGGCTTCGCCGTAGACCGTTTCCCGCCCGATCTCGAGCAACACGGGAACCGAAAGCGGAGAAACATGGTCCAGTGCTTTATGAACGATTCGCCCCCTGACGCGCGAGAGCATTTCGCCCAGGCGCTGGATATCGAGTAAGCCGGTCGCAGCATCGGCGCGCGCCGCCCGCAACAGGACATGGTCGGGCTGATGCTTGCGCAGCACGTCGTAGACAAGGTCGGTGGAGATGGTGAGCTGCCGGCGCGACTTTTCTTCTCCGGGAAACCGTTTCTCGATCAAACCGGCGATGACGGCGCAATTGCGAAACGTGCGCTTCATGAGCGCCGTTTCCGCGAGCCACGCTTCCAGGTCGTCCCCAAGCATGTCCTCGTCGAACAGCTGGGCTAGCGAAAGATCACCACGCGCGATGCGCAAGGCCACATCGCCAAGTCCCCACACCGCGAGCGCGTATTCGTTGGCGACGAAACCAAGCGGCCTCAGCCGCGCGCGTTCGAGGCGACGGGTCAGCAGCATGCCGAGCGTCTGGTGTGCCAACCGTCCTTCAAATGGGTAACAAACCAGATAGTATTTGGCAGCGCGCGGAAAGGTCTCGACCAATAGGTCGCCGGCCCTGGGCAACAGCGAGCGCCATTGCTGGATTTCCAGCCACTCGCGCACCTGTTCCGGCAGTGCGCGCCATGCCTCCGGCCTTGCCAAGAGCGCTCTTACGCGGGCGGCGAGATAAGTCGAGAGCGGAAACTTGCCGCCCTCATAGGCAGGCACTTTGGGGTCGCTGGCGTCCGAACGCGAGACATAAACCTCGTCTTCGACCAGCGCCTCGTATCTGAGAATTTCGCCGGCAAACACGAATGTGTCGCCGACCTTCAGCGTTTCGATGAAGTATTCCTCAACCTCGCCAAGGAGCCGCCCGCCGCGCGGGACAAACTTGCCGCTGCGACTGGAACGCACCAGCCGCACCTTGATCATATCCGCCTCGACAATGGTGCCGACGTTCATTCGGTAGCGCTGGGCAACGCGCGGATGCGTAATGCGCCAACGGGTATCCTCACCCTGTCTGATCTTGGCAAAACGCTCGTAGGCCTTCAGGGCATACCCGCCGGTGGCGACGAAATCGACGACCGCATCGAAGTCAGCGCGGGTCATCAAACTATAGGGCGCTGCGGCACGCACTTCGGCATACAATTCATCTGTGAGGAAAGGCTCGCCGCAAGCGCGCCCCAGAACGTGCTGCGCCAGCACATCGAGCGCGCCGGTGCGCAGCGGCGGGGTATCCTGCGCATTCTCTGCCACCGCGTCGATTGCAACACGGCACTCCAGCACCTCGAAGCGATTTGCCGGCACCAGCACAGCTTCGGATGGTTCGTCCAGCCGGTGATTGGAGCGTCCGATACGCTGAAGCAGGCGCGAGCAGCCCTTCGGCGCTCCGACATTTATCACCAGGTCGACATCGCCCCAGTCGACGCCAAGGTCGAGGGACGACGTGCACACGACCGCGCGCAGCTTTCCGGCGGCCATGGCATCTTCGACGCGACGTCGCTGCGCCACATCGAGCGACCCATGGTGCAGGGCGATTGCGAGATTGTCGTCGTTCGCTCTCCACAGTTCCTGGAAAAGAAACTCTGCCTGGCTGCGGGTGTTTACGAAGACCAGTGTTGTCTTGTGAGTCTTGATGTGGGCGTAAATCTCGCCCAGCGCATGACGTGCTGAATGGCCCGCCCAGGGCAGATGCTCCTGCGTGTCAAGCATTGCGACGATCGGCTGCGCGCCGGCTTCCGCCACGACCAGATCCGCACGCGTTTCCCCTCGCAGCGGTTGCGGCACGAGGAAGCGGCACAGCTCATCGGGCTCGGCGACGGTCGCCGATAGTCCAATCGTTGTGAGGCCGGGTGCGAGTGCAAACAGACGAGCCAACCCGAGCGACAACAAGTCACCGCGCTTCGACGTAACAAGCGAATGCAGTTCGTCAAGAACCACGCGGGTGAGCGTGCCGAACATAAAAGGCGCATCTGCACTCGCCAGCAACAGCGCCAGCTGCTCGGGCGTGGTCAGCAAGATGTCCGGCGGATCCCGGCGCTGTCGCTGCCGTTTGGATACAGGCGTGTCGCCGGTCCTTGTCTCAAGCCGAACCGGCAGGCCCATCTCCCGCACTGGGATTTCGAGATTGCGCGCGATGTCGACGGCAAGTGCCTTCAGCGGGGAGATATAAAGCGTATGCAGACCCTGCGAGCGGACAACCGTGCGGCCAGCCGATTTCAAATTTCTCGGACGAATGCCGCGCTCGTTCAGCTCAACCAGCGTCGGCAGAAAGCCGGCCAGAGTTTTGCCACCTCCGGTCGGCGCAATCAGCAATGTGGATCGTCCCGCCTTGACCCGGGACAGGAGCTCGAGCTGATGCGCGCGCGGCTGCCAGCCGCGAGCAGCGAACCAGCGCTCGAAGATGTCGGGCAATCGCGCTCTGGTGTCAAAAAGATCGCGCGCCGGTTCCATGATCAGCGTCCGCCACCACGATCAGTCCGGGCACCGGAAATCCTTTTTCGGTGCGAGTAGAAGCACAATCAATACCGATTAGTTTCAAGCCGGCGCTGGCCAATGACGCCTCGACGTGCGCCTTGTCGTGAGCATAACGCAGCGTCTCACGCACCGTAATGCCATCCCCCTCATGTGTCTCGACGCTGAAAGCAACATGGCCTCCCGATGCCGACACCTGTGCCACGGCCGCAAGCAGCGGGGCGAGATCATCGAAGTACATGAATAGGTCGGCGGCGATCACAAGATGATAGCGGGCGCCTGTCTCGGTCTCCCTGACGAGAAAATCCAGAATCTCACTTTCGACAAGCCGGTCATAGAGGCCCTTTGCCCGCGCTTGCGCCAGCATGCCGCGCGAGAGATCAACGCCGACCATCCAATCGCTGAACGGCCGGAACGGCAAAGCGGCCAGGCCCGTACCGCAACCGAGATCAAGCACCGAGCCGAACTTCATGCGCGCCGTCGCATGCGCGGTCTCAAGGGCGCGGAAGAGAAGTTCCGGCGCACGATAGTTCAGGCCACTGGTCAGGGCATGGTCGAATTGCGGCGCATAGCCGTCGAATAACGCTCGAAGGTATCCCTCCGTCCTCGCGCGTCCGGACCCACCGCCGAGGCGCTGAAGTCGGAGCGCGGCGCCGTGGCGGTCGTCTGGATCGGCGATCCTGGCCTGCTCGAAAGCCGCGATCGCCCCGGAACGATCACCACGCAATTCCCACAGTTCGCCAAGCACGAACCAGGCCGGCGGATAAGCAGGTACAAGCTCGATCGCCTGCATCATGAGGTCGGCGGCTCCGGTAAGATCGCCTTTGGATTGTCGGTCGCGCGCCCATTCGAATCGGCGATCGGAAATGACATCACCGGATGAGAGGAAAATCGGATCCATTCGGTAATCCTGTCATGGCCGGGCTTGTCCCAGCCATCCCGATGTGAGGCACCACATTACCCTCCTCAGCGGTAACGCTTCGGAAGTCGGGCTTGCCCGACTTCCCGCCCAATGAGCAGCCGACCCCGGCTTGCGGTGCCAAGCTCGGCGATGAAAATGCAAATCAACTTACTATCTAAGCACGATGCGTCCCGAAGATATCCTGGTTCCGACGCCATCGGGCGTGTGCTGCAAGCCCGGCGGCTTTCACATCGATCCGACGCGTCCCGTCGAAAAGGCCTTGATCACGCACGGCCACTCCGACCACGCGCGCGCCGGTCATGGCGCGGTGCTGGCCACGCAGGAAACTCTCGACGTCATGCGCATCCGCTACGGCGACAGTTTCGCCGGCAGCACGCAGGCGATCGGCTATGGCGAGGCCCTCAAGCTGGATGGCGCGAGGGTCAGCTTTCATCCGGCCGGTCATGTGCTCGGCTCCGCGCAGATCCGGGTGGAATGTAATGGGCTGCGTGTCGTCGCGTCTGGCGATTACAAGGACGTCCCTGATCCGACCTGCACGCCATTCGAACCGCTGAAATGCGATGTCTTTATCACCGAGGCGACGTTCGGTCTGCCAGTGTTTCGCCACCATGATGCGGCCGGTGAGATCGCGAAGCTCCTGCAATCGGTCAGGCTTTTCCCCGAGCGCGCACATCTGGTGGGAGCCTACACGCTTGGCAAGGCGCAACGCGTTATGGGGATGCTTCGAGCGGCCCGTTACGACAAGCCGATCTTCATCCACGGCGCGATTGAATCGACCACCCGCTATTATCAAGATCGCGGGATCGATCTCGGGCAAGTTGAGCTGGCGCGCGACGCCAACAAGGCCGAGTTGGCCGGACGTATCATCATCTGCCCACCCAGCGCCCTCGGCGACTTGTGGTCGCGGCGCTTTCCAGACCCCGTTGCGGCCTTCGCCTCCGGATGGATGCGCGTTCGCGCGCGTGCGCGACAGCGAGGCGTCACGCTGCCGCTTGTGATTTCCGACCACGCCGACTGGGACGGCCTCACTGCGGCCATTGCGGCTACAGGCGCCTCCGAAGTGTGGGTGACGCACGGGCAGGAAGATGCATTGGTGCATTGGTGCCAGACAAACGGGCTGAAGGCGCGGCCACTGGACATCGTCGGTTATGGCGATGAAGAGGACAGCGAGCCTGGCGGCAAGGCTGAAGCATGAATCGCTTCGCCGAGCTGCTGGATCGGCTCGCGTACGAGCCGGCTCGCAATGCGAAATTGCGATTAATCAGCGATTACCTGCGTGGAACGCCGGATCCCGAGCGCGGCTGGACGCTCGCTGCACTCACCGGTGCGTTGACCTTCAAACACGCAAAACCCGGAATGATTCGTGGGCTGATCGCGGAGCGTACCGATCCTGTGCTCTTTGCGCTTTCGCACGACTACGTCGGCGATTTGTCGGAAACCGTGGCGTTGATGTGGCCGGCGCAAGAGGAACCACTTCCCCTCCGCCCACGGATCGGTGGGGAGGGGCCAGAGGTGGGGGGCTCTTCTAAACAGCGCACCGCCGTTCGCCTCACCCCTGACCCCTCCCCACCGGTCGCTAGGCGAATGGAGGGAGGGGAGAAGAAAACGCCGACACTGTCTGAAGTCGTTGAAACGCTTTCGACGCTCGGCAAATCCCAGTTGCCTGCCCAGATTGCCCGATGGCTGGATGGTCTCGACGAGACAGGACGCTGGGCTCTGTTAAAGCTTGTCACCGGCGGCTTGCGCATCGGCGTTTCGGCCCGCCTGGCCAAAACGGCCGCTGCATCGATCGGGGACAAGTCCGTTGATGAGATCGAAGTCCTGTGGCCGGGGCTTGCTCCGCCCTATCTGGACCTGTTCGCCTGGCTCGAAGGACGCGCCGACAAGCCATCCGCACGCGATCCGGCGCCTTTTCGCCCGCCGATGCTTGCGCACGCCGCGGAAGAACCCGATCTCGCTGCTCTCCCCTCGACCGACTTCATGGCCGAATGGAAATGGGACGGAATTCGTGTGCAAGCGGTAGCGGGAGGCGGCGACCAGGGTGGATTGGTGGCGCGGCTTTATTCACGCACCGGCGAGGAAATTTCGAAGAGCTTTCCCGATCTGCTGGAAGCGCTTTGTCTACGCTGCGCAATCGATGGTGAATTGCTCATCATGCGCGACCGTCGCGTGCAATCGTTCAATGTCTTGCAGCAGCGCCTGAATCGCAAGGCGGTGACGCCGAAGTTGCTGGCCGAATTTCCTGCACACCTGCGTGCCTACGACTTGCTGGCGGAGGCCGATCAGGATCTGCGCGAGCGTCCCTTTGCCGAGCGTCGCGAGCGGCTGGAAAAGCTGGTGGCTAAGCTGGACGACCCACGGATCGATGTTTCACCGCTGATACCGTTCAAGACCTGGGACGATCTGGCCGCGGCGCGTGCCGATCCCGCGTCCGCCGGCGCAGGCCAGGACGCGGACGCCGTCGAAGGGGTCATGCTCAAGCGCCGCGATGCGCCGTACGTGTCCGGTCGGCCGAAAGGGCCTTGGTGGAAGTGGAAGCGCGACCCGATGTTTATTGATGCAGTCCTCATGTATGCGCAACGCGGGCACGGCAAGCGGTCGTCTTATTATTCCGACTATACGTTCGGAGTCTGGAATAGGGGCAGCAACGGTGAGGAGCTTGTGCCCGTCGGAAAAGCCTATTTCGGATTTACCGACGAAGAATTGATCCAGATCGACCGATTTGTGCGCCGGAATACCATCGATCGTTTCGGCCCGGTTCGCGAGGTCGCGCACGAACCTAATCGTGGACTCGTGCTGGAAGTGGCATTCGAGGGATTGCAACGCTCGACACGTCATAAGTCCGGTATTGCGATGCGCTTCCCGCGAATTAATCGCCTGCGCTGGGATAAGCCGCCTGGCGAAGCCGATCGGTTGGAAACGCTCCAGAACATGTTGGCGCGCCGCGAGCGTGCTACAGTGACTGCGAACGGAGGCACCCATGGCTGACAATCAGGTTGCGCGTTGGGCGGGCGGATCACCATTGGGCGTGCTGATGCGCCTGATTTTGGTGTCGATCTTGGTTGGCGTGATCCTTTCGGCGCTTGGCCTCGATCCATTCGACATCCTCCACAGCATCGAGCGGCTGATCCGTTCAATCTGGAACATGGGTTTCGATGCAGTTCGTTGGGTGTGGCGTTATTTCCTGCTCGGAGCGGTGATCGTCATCCCGGTATGGATGATCATGCGTCTGGTCAACGCCCCGCGCGGGCGGTGACAAAATCCGTTCATTCTCGCGCAAGGGGGAATCCAGCAACTGCGTTGGGTCCCCGCTTTCGCAGGGACGAACGGAAACCTCAGGCCGGCCAGCTTTCGGCAGTGATCGTGGCGGCATCGCTTCCGACCATCGATGCAAGTGAATTGCGATGACCGCGTCTGAGCGCAGCCGCTAGGTCCGCCTTGATTTCTGTCACCACGCCGACGCCCCGATAGACCAGCGCCGTGTAAAGCTGCAAAAGCGTGGCGCCTGCTTTGATCTTGGCGATGGCGGTCGAGCCGGAATCGATGCCGCCCACGCCGACAAGCGGAAATGCGCCCTCGGTACGCACGAAAGTCTCCGCCAACATGCGGGTCGCGAGCCTGAAAAGCGGTCGGCCCGACAAGCCGCCATGCTCCCCCGCCGTGTCACGCTCGCGCAACGAGCCGGGCCGCGAGATGGTGGTGTTTCCGACGATCATCCCGTCAACGCGCCGCTTCCGTGCAACGCCGACGACATCGTCAAGCTCGGGCAGCGTCAGATCAGGCGCGATCTTAAGCAGCACGGGCTTCAGGCCCGCGCGTGTGCGCACCCTTTCGCGCGCCTCGATCACGCGGGCGAGAAGATCGTCCAGCACTCTCGCCTGTTGCAGATCGCGCAGGCCCGGCGTGTTGGGAGAGGACACGTTGACGGTGAAATAGCTGGCGACAGCGGAAAAAGTTTCGATCAGCCGCGCATAGTCCTCGACGCGATCGGCCGAGTCGCGATTTGCGCCTATGTTGACGCCGACAATTCCGCCAGCATTGCGGCGGGCGGCAAGCCGAATATGAACCGCCGCCGCACCATCGTTGTTGAAACCGAGACGATTGATGACCGCTTGGTCGCTCTCGAGTCGGAAAATGCGCGGCCTGGGATTACCCGCCTGAAGCCGTGGCGTGATTGTGCCCACCTCGACAAAACCAAAGCCAAGGCGCAGCAGACCATCCACTGCCTCCGCGTTCTTGTCGAAACCGGCAGCGAGACCGAGTGGATTGGGAAATTTGAGTCCGAAGGCTCGCACGGCGAGGTCCTCGCTATCGGCCGCCGCCTTAGCCAAAGGCATTAACCGCAGCGCCTTGATCGCAAGCCTATGCGCATGTTCCGGATCGAGAGCGCGCAAAAATGGGCGAGACAGGAGGTCGAAAAGACCGATCAACAGGCGAGCCTCCGAACCGACATACGAGCGAATCCTATCGGCCAGAGTAAGGCTTACTCTAGGCTGACGCTGAAGGAAACTATTGCGGCCGGGGGGCGACTCAAGGTTATAATTCCTATCCTCGTCGTTACGGTTGCATGCGGGTGCGCGTCCATGGCCATGCTGACCCACAACCAGATCTGGACTGCCATCGACCGGCTGGCAGCGCGCGCCAAGCTCACACCGTCCGGCCTGGCCAGGAAAGCAGGGCTCGATCCGACGACGTTCAACAAGTCCAAGCGCGTGACACCGGAAGGACGGCCGCGGTGGCCTTCCACGGAATCCGTTGCCAAGGCGCTGCAGGCTACGAGCACAAAGTTCGATACCTTCGTGACCCTGATCACCGACGGCGGCAAGGCGGCAATGCACAACGTGCCGCTGATCGGTCTTGCGCAAGCCGGGGCCGGCGGCTTCTTCGACGACGGCGGCTTCCCCGTCGGCAAGGGCTGGGAGGACATCGCTTTTCCCGCCGTGAACGACGAGCACGCCTACGCACTGGAAATCTCCGGCGATTCGATGAAGCCGGCCTATCGCA
>DASXST010000062.1:0-13268 GCA_036505835.1 Pseudolabrys sp.
TTGCGGTCTGACGCAGGCCGCTTTTGCCGAGAAAATCGAAGTGCCGATCGAGACCGTGCGAAACTGGGAACAAGGCAAGCGCTATCCGCGCGGACCAGCGCGCGCGTTGCTCAAGCTGATCGATCAGGCGCCGGACGTGGCATTTGCCACATTGGGTGGACGACGGCGTTGAATTACTCGGCGGCAGCAGGCAAACGCGGGCGCGGCGAAGGTCGTGCCAGCCGCGTCAGCGCAAACATTGCAAGCAGCGTCGCTGCATAAACCATGAGCTGCATCTCGGTCGGCCGCTCCGTATAGCCGATCAGCGCGTGGAAGAAGCGGCCGAGAACGCTGCCTTCCGACAGCAACCAGGATGTATCCCAGACCGTGCGGTCGAACGCGACCAGCCAGCCAGCGTTGTTCAGGAAGTGCACGGCTTGCGCCGCCATGCCGGCCGCGAGCAGGGCGATGAGCCAACTCGTGACCGAGAAAATGTGCCGGTTCGGAATCGCGAGCAGTCCAAAATAGGTCAATGCCGTAAAAGCTGCGCCGGCAACGATGCCGAGGGCGCTGCCAGCCAGCATTGATGAGACCGACGTGCCCGAAACCATAATTCCATAAAGGAAGAGGACGACTTCGGAGCCTTCGCGCAGCACGGCGAGCCCGACAACCACCGCCAGCGCCGTCAGCGGTCTCGCGCCCTCGCTAACTGCTGTTCCGACCCGGCGCATTTCATCGGCGATCTCGCGGCCGTGGCGTGCCATCCAGGCATTGTGCCACATCAACATGATCACGGCGGCGCTGAGCACACTGGCGTTGAACAGTTCCTGACCAGCGCCCTGGAACGCGTCCGAGATCACGTTCGCAAACATGGCGACAACGGCGGCACCAAGCACGCCACCGATGATGCCGATACTGACCCACCGCCCGCGGCCTGCGACGCCGCGCGTCGCAGCCATGACTATGCCGACGATCAAGCCGGCTTCGATAACTTCGCGAAATACGATGATCGCCGCGCCGAGCATGTCTTATTCCGCGATCACCACGCCCTTGGCGGTGGCCTGATTGAATTCGCCGAAGAAAGGATAGCGGCCGGGGGCCAATGGACCAATGCGCACCACGCCCTTCGACTTGCCGGGTATCACTTTCTCGACCTTCATTTCATGACTTTCGAATTCTTCCGGGGTCGGGTCGTCATTGACGACTGTAATCTGCACCCGCTTGTTGGCTGGCACCTTGACCTCAGCAGGCGTGAACCGATGGTTCTTGATCGTGATGGTCACGTCCTGGGCACGCAAGCTCGCCGGCGCGAGGACGATGGCCGCGACGGTACTGACTAGAACAAGGAAGGTGCGCATACGGTTTCCTCAATAGTAAACGGGCCTCACAAAAGCATTAAAACTCATTGATGCAAGTCCTTATTTTTACTCTTGAATTATTCCAATGTAAGAACTGAATACAAAAGCTTGCGGGTCAAAGTATTGCGCCGCTCTGCGGCGGAAAAAACATTTCTGAGGTCTTTCGCCGCACCTGTAGTCCGCGCTCCTCTACCAGGAAACTCCGGTTGGCAGAGCCATGATGGCGGGGCATTCTCCCCGCCCGCCGACGCATCCGTCCCAATAAACCGGTCGAAGGAGATTTTGATGCAAGTGATTGAAGCCCATGGTGCCCGCATTCCGCAAATCGGTCTGGGCACTATGACATTGAAAGATGATGCCTGCGTGCAAGCCGTCAAGTCAGCGTTGCAGCTTGGCTATCGGCACGTCGACACGGCCGCGTTCTATGCCAATGAAAAAGAGAACGGAGAAGGGCTCCAGCGATCGGGCGTGAAACGGGAAGATGTATTCATTTGTACAAAGGTCCGGCAGGGTGACTTGATGCCGGACGCATTCGCCAAAGTACTGAAGCAAAGCCTGATCAATCTGAAATTGCCCTACGTGGACCTCCTGCTGATCCATTGGAACAATCCAGACATTCCCTTCAAGCTTTCGATCGGCGCTTTGTGCAAAGCGAAAAAAGAAGGCAAGACCAAGCATATCGGCGTCGCCAATTTCACCACAACGATGCTCGACGAAGCTTGGGCGGTGACGACCGAGCCCCTGGTCTGCAACCAGATCGAGGTGCACCCCTTCATCAACCAGGACAAGGTGCTCGCCGCGTGCAAGAAACACGGCATGGCAGTCGTTGCGTATTGCCCGATCGCGCGCGGCAAAGTCCCCGGCGCAGATGTGCTCGAGCGCATCGGCAAGGCCCACGGCAAAAGCGCGGCGCAGGTATCGCTTCGCTATCTGGTGCAGATCGGCGTCTGCTCCATTCCGCGCACGGCTAACCCGGAACACCTGAAGGAGAATATCGACGTGTTCGACTTTAGCCTTTCTGACGCCGAAATGGCCGAACTGAAGAAACTCAACGCAACCAACATGCGCGTGGTTAATCCGCCGCATGCGCCGAAATGGGATGCGGCGTGAGAGCGCTCTGCCCATGACTGCGAAAGCAAGTCAAAGCGCAATGCGCACGGTCGAAGCCAAGGGTTTCAAAATTCCCACTGTCGGCCTTGGCACGTGGGCCTTGCGCGGCCGTGACTGCGTGCGTCTGACCGAGCAAGCCATTCGGATCGGATATCGCCACATCGACACCGCGCAAATGTACGACAATGAACGCGAGGTCGGCGAGGGCGTACGCGCGTCAGGGCTGCGGGCGGAAGTCATGGTGACAACCAAGGTGCAGCCGACAATGCTTGCACCGCACGATCTCGAGCGCTCGGTGAAGGAAAGTCTGGCGCGACTACGCCTCGATGCGATCGACCTGCTCCTGATCCATTGGCCGAACCCGCGCGTGCCGCTCGCGGAAACGCTTGGCGCAATGGCAAAGATGAAACGAGAGGGCTATACGCGGCAAATCGGGGTTTCGAATTTCACCGTCGCGCTCCTTGATGAGGCCAACAAGATTTCAAGCGAGCCTTTGATCTGCGATCAGATCGAATGTCACCCCTTCCTAAATCAGGACAAGGTCATCAGCGCATGCCGCAGGCACGGGATGGCCGTGGTGGCATACAGTCCGATCGCGCGCGGCGGCGCCCCAGGCAACAAAGTATTGGAAAAGATCGGCAAGGCCCATGGCAAGACCGCGTCACAGGTTTGCCTGCGCTGGCTCATTCAGCAGGGAATTGTCGTCATTCCGCGCACGAGCAGGGTCGAGCGGCTCAAGGAAAATTTTGACATATTCGATTTCGAATTGAGTAATGCCGAAATGCGCGAGATCAGGGGTCTGGCGCATGGCAGCGGGCGTATTGTCGACTGGACCTGGTCGCCAAGGTGGGATTGAAGATAAGGCTCGACCGTGACCATTTCCGCCGATTCAGCCCTGGTTCTTTTTTCCGGCGGGCAAGACTCGACGGTTTGCCTTGCTTGGGCACTTGAGCGCTTCGCCCGCGTCGAGACTGTCGGCTTCGATTACAGTCAGCGGCACGCAGTTGAGCTCACCGTGCGGGGGCGATTGCGCGACAAGATGGCAGGCCTGAACCTCGACTGGAACAAGCGCCTGGGCGATGACCATGTGATCAGGCTTGGCGCGCTGGCGGCGATCTCGGAAACCGCTCTTACGCGCGAGACTGCCATCGAGATTGCCGACAGCGGTCTTCCCACCACTTTCGTCCCGGGCCGCAACTTGATTTTCTTTTGCTTTGCCGGGGCATTGGCGTATCGGCGCGGAGCCCGTCACCTGGTGGCTGGCATGTGTGAGACGGATTATTCCGGCTATCCAGACTGCCGCGACGATACTGTTAAAGCCGTCCAGGTTGCGTTGTCCCTCGGTCTCGACAAGCGCGTCACCATCCATACCCCGTTGATGTGGGTCGACAAGGCGGACACCTTCGCCATGGCTGAGCAGATCGGGGGCAAAGCATTCCTTGATCTCGTCATCGAGGACAGCCATAGCTGCTACCTGGGCGACCGCGCTCAACGGCACGATTGGGGCTACGGATGCGGAACTTGCCCCGCTTGTAAGCTCAGGGCAGAAGGA
Source organism: Pseudolabrys sp. (assembly GCA_036505835.1). Classification (GTDB taxonomy): domain Bacteria; phylum Pseudomonadota; class Alphaproteobacteria; order Rhizobiales; family Xanthobacteraceae; genus Pseudolabrys. Next base: position 4,000 of record DASXST010000062.1, read on the forward strand.
TTTGCAAAGTTCATTAGAAGGAAGACGTGATGGATAACGAGAAGCTCAGAAGTATCGAAGGCGGCATTTTTCTTGTGCTGTTTTGTCTGACCATTCCTGCTGCTAACTGGATGATCGGGCATGTCGGCACCGTGTGCGTTCCCCATGGTCCCTGCCTCGTGCCGGTGGCGCCCGGCATCATCGCACCATCTGGTGTGCTCATGGTCGGCGCAGCGCTGGTGCTGCGCGATCTAGTACAACGGCGGCTGGGTGTCGAATTTGGCATTGGCGCGATCATCGCCGGCGCGGCAATTTCGGCCGGTTTGGCGCCGCCATCCCTGGTGATTGCTTCGGCGGCAGCCTTCCTGCTGTCGGAATTCGCCGACTTCGCGGTTTATACCCCGCTGGCGCGTCGTCGGCTGGTCGCCGCAGTTGTTGCCTCGAGCGTGGTCGGACTAATCGTCGATTCCATTGTATTCCTTTGGCTCGCATTCGGGTCGATGGAGTTCTTGATCGGCCAGATTATCGGCAAGCTCTGGATGGTTCTGCTTGCCGTGCCGTTAGTTTCATACTTGCGTCGCCGCGACGAGCGGCTCGGGTTGAAAGCCGCGTGAGGCCACTATGAGTTCGCCGCTCGAGATCCTGCGCAATGTGACCACCGGCACCGTCACAACAATGCTGCTGAAGAAGGGCATTCGCCGTTCCTGGATGGACGGCGCGATGCCGCTTGGCTTTTCCGGTAAACGTGTGGTGGGGCCTGCTTTCACCCTGCGCTTTGTTCCTGTACGCGAAGATCTTGCGACGCCCGAGAGCTGGTCGAAGCCGATTTCGACCCGCGGGGCGATCGAGGCCATGCCCGAGAATTGCGTGGTGGTGGCGGACGCGATGGGCATCACCTGCGCGGGGATTTTCGGCGACATCTTGTGCATGCGCATGGTCAGGCGCGGGGTGACCGCACTCATTACCGATGGCGTCATGCGAGACAAGCACGGCGTGCTGGCGACAGGCTTACCGGTCTGGTGTGCGGGCGTTGCGGCGCCGGCTTCCGTCAACCAGCTGACGTTCGTGGGCTGGAACGAGCCGATCGGTTGTGGCGGCTGCGCGATTTTTCCGGACGACATAATTGTTGCCGACGACGATGGTGCGGTGGTGATCCCGAAGGAGCTCGTGGATTTCGTCGCTCATGAAGGAGCCGAGCACGAACTACTCGAGAGCTGGCTGGTTCAGGAGGTGCAGAGGGGGGAGAAGCTTCCTGGCCTTTATCCGCCCAACGAAGAAAATAAGAAGCGATACGAGACCTGGAAGAAGACGCGCTGATGTTCTTTCTGCTCTCCAAGAGCGTTTCGTTTCTGTTGTTGCCTTCCAATATCCTGATCGGACTTGCCATTGTCGGTGTCGTGCTTTTGACGACCGGCAAAAAGCGAGCCGGCACAGGTCTGTTACTGGCAAGCATTATCTTGCTTGCGATTGCGGGCTGGTGGCGACCGGTAATTTGCTTGTCCATGCGCTCGAAAACCGCTTTCCACGATGGAGTTCAAACCGCGGCGTGCCGGACGGCATTGTCGTATTGGGCGGCGCGATCGGGTCCCGGTTGTCGCGTGAGTTTGGCGAACCCGTGATCGGAGGCGACGGCAACCGTATCGCTGCCCTGGGGAAACTTGCGCGGGCCTATCCGGATGCACGGATCGTATATTCCGGCGGCGATGCGAGCCTGCTCGGCAATCAGTCGCCCGAAGCGGAGTTCGTTTACCAGGTGCTTGACAGCCTTGGCGTTCCGCGCGGCCGCATTCTGTTGGAGCCGCGCTCGCGCAACACCGCCGAAAATGCCGCTTTCACAAAGGCGCTTGCGAATCCGAGAGTGGGCGAGCGCTGGCTCCTCGTAACCTCGGCGCAGCACATGCCGCGCGCGGTCGGTAGCTTCCGTCAGGTCGGGTTTCCGGTCGAGGCTTATCCGGTGGGCTGGCGCACGGGACTGCATGCGGAGCTCGGGGCGCCGCTGGCGTTTGGTGACGCGCTTGCGCGATTTGATTCTGCCGCTCGCGAATGGATCGGCTTGCTGTTCTATTGGGCAACAGGCAAGACAAGCGCGCTCCTTCCAGCGCCATAGGCCCGGCTAGCGTTTGCGAACCTTTCGGCAGAACACGTCGTAGATTGCACCGATAACGATGCGTGCCTCCTCGCTCGCCAGATTGTAATAGATCGTCTTGCCGTCGCGCCGCGTTGACACCAGGCCATCTGCTCGGAGACGGGCCAGTTGCTGGGATACGGTGGGTTGCCGCAGGTTCAACAGACCTTCCAGTTCACCCACCGATTTCTCGTCCTCGGCAAGGATGCAGAGGGTCATCAGCCGGCTTTCGTGCGCGAGCGCCTTTAGAAAATCGCTGGCGCGCTTGGCATTTTCGACCATGCGGTCGAGTTCGCTTGTGCGTGTTCGGCCTTCCAGGCGATGCAATTCCATAGATACAACGTTCTCCGAATTCCGATGATCAACCATCCGGGCGCAACGATTTTTCCTGTCCTGGTTCATGCGTTGCTGCGGCATCAAGCTTCTTGATCAGTACCGAGAGCAACCCCCAGAAATGATCCTCGCCTGGATAGCCGCGGATGCGGCCAATTTCCTCGCCATTTGTTGACAAGCACGAATAGCGGCGCGAGCCGTTCAACCTCGATGAAGGAAAGATCTGGAAGCACAGGACGGTCGATATTGACGCGGCGCAGGGGCGCACGCTGGCCCTCTGCTGTTTTCCCGTAGACGGGCGCGATTTCGCGGTCAAAGGTCTCGCACCATCCGCAGCCCGCCTGTGCGAACATCACAAGTTCGGCCGCGCCAGCCCTTGCAATCGCAATGGCAACCAATATTGCGCCGGACAGGACGCATCGAGAAAAAAATTCCCAGATTTGCCGAGCGCAGACCAACTTCTTCTCTCGCTCAAACAGATGCCACTTTGCCAACGCGAAGATGGGCGACTTATATCACAGAAGCGAAGCATGTCGACGCAACAGAACGAAGGCCGTCAACCGTGGCGGAACGCCAGGAGATTATCGAATGACCTGAGTTCGAGGAGAATACGATGCAACAGATCGGCATCGCGGTTAGCAATCGCTTTCGGTATAAGCTGCAGACTTGCCTTGGCGCCATCGATCAGTCGGCGAAACTCGGGGGCAACGCGTACGGCTTCGCTCGCTATTCCATCGCACCGGTCAAGTCCGGCGGCGTAATTTACGGCATTCAGGGCGAGTGACGAGCGTGTATCCGAATTGTCCCAGTCGAGCGCGCGATCATTGTGGACCATGAGCGCATCCATCATCGCGTTGGCGTCGCGGATGCAATCTCATAGCACGACGCCGCCGCTCGCCTTTCGCAGCTTATGGAGGTCACCTCGGATGCGTCGCGGGCGGCATCGGCCCGTCCTGCCTTGAGCGCACTTTATTTTCAGACTGCAAAGAAACCAAAATAGACCGAGGGGGTGATCCATGACTGAAATTTCGCGCCGCAGTTTTAGCTTGCTTGCGGGCGCTTCGCTCGCAACTCTGTGCCGTTGTTCGCGCCGTCGGTTCTTGGCCAGGCCAAGCCGCGCCTTGTTGTCGTGGGTGGAGGGCCAGCTGGAGCAACGGTTGCACGCTACGTGACGAAAGACTCAGCCGGCGCGATTGACGTGACGCTGATCGAGCCGTTGAAGAATTTCACGACTTGTTTCTTTTCGAACCTTTTTGTCGGAGGTTTCCGCGACCTGAAATCGCTGAGGCACAATTACGATTTGCGCAAGGGCGGCGTTAACGTCGTCCCTGTCATGGCGTCTTCGATCGATCGCGACAAGAAGCAAGTGTGGCTCGCGGGGGGTAGTCGGGTTCAGTGCGACCGGCTGGTGGTCGCGCCCGGAATCGACCTCAAATGGGGTTCGGTCCCTGGATATTCCGAAGCTGCCGCGCAAATCATGCCGCATGCGTGGAAGCCGGGCGCACAAACCGAATTATTGGTGCCAATGTCATCCCCGCGCAAATGGCCGGCAAGATCGCGCGCGATGCCGGCCTAGCCGATCAGTCAGGCTATTGTCCGATCGACCCGGAATCCATGAAATCGAAGGTCGATGCCAACATCTTCGTTGTCGGCGATGCGGCCATCCCCGGCGACATGCCAAAATCCACGTTCGCCGCCAACAGTCAGGCCAAGGTAGCCGCGATGGTTATCCGGGCCGAGCTCACACAATCGCGCGCTTTCCCGGCGCGCTATTCCAATACGTGCTGGAGCCTGATTGCGCCTGACGACGACATCAAAATCGGGGCGAGCTACGAACCGGGCGAGGGGAAGATCAAGCAGATCACCGGCTTCGTCAGCCAGAAAGGCGAGCCGGCGGATGTCCGCAAGCAAAACTACAAGGAGTCGGTCGACTGGTATAACGGCATTGTGGCCGATGTTTTCGGCTGATCAAAACGTCGCGTTTCTTAACATTCCAAACGGCGGTCGCTTGGCCGCCGTTTTTGCGTTGCGGCGTGGTTTCGCCTATGACTGGCGCGCCCACATGGCTCCAGATTCGAGCGCTGCATGGCCAAACTCAATCTTTCCCTCGCCGTCGGGCCATATGACCGCACGCGGGCGCTGATCGACAGCACTGTTTCGATCGACGGGGTCAAACCAGCATGCATGACATTGTCGCCGGAGGAGATCTTCTTCCGGGCCTTCCGCCAGGCCGAGTTCGATATCTGCGAGCTGTCGCTCTCGAGCTTCACGGTAAAGACCGCGCAGGGAAATTGTCCCTATGTCGGCGTTCCGGCCTTCGTTTCGCGCGCCTTTCGACACACCTCGATTTATGTCCGTACGGACCGAATCAAGAAACCCGAAGACCTCAAAGGAAAAAAGGTCGGTTTGCCCGAGTACCAGTTGACCGCGAATGTTTGGGCGCGCGCCATTCTGCAAGACGACCATGGCGTAAAGCCTTCCGACATTCATTGGATACGTGGTGGCATAGAAGATGCTGACAGGTCGGAAAAGATCAGTATCAAGCTGCCGGCCGATGTGAGGATGGAGGATGCGCCGAAAGGAAAATCGATTTCCGTGCTTCTCAAGGAAGGCGCCATCGATGGCTTCATTGCACCGCGTCCGCCGTCATTGCCGAAAGAGACCGCCAATATCGGCTGGCTCTTTCCCGATCCGGTGGCTGCGGCGAAGGAATATTTCAAGCGCACCGGCATCTTCCCGATCATGCACCTAGTCGGTGTGCGGCGCACCCTTGCAGAAAAACATCCCTGGCTGCCCGGAGCGGTATTCAAGGCGTTCGAACAGGCAAAGACGGTGGCACTCGGTCAACTCGGTGACACTTCCGCGACGAAAGTCACGTTGCCTTTCGTCGAGGAGCGGTTGATGGAAGCGCGGACACTGATGGGGGAGGACTTCTGGTCCTACGGCGTCGCCCCCAACCGAAAAACGCTTGAAACATTTTTGCGCCACCACCATTTGCAAGGCCTCTCGTCCCGGCCGGTGACGGTGGAAGAAATGTTCCATCCAGGCACCCTCGAAATCTTCAAGCTTTAGCGGCGGCAAAAATTCGAAATGAAGACAGTCTCAGTATTGATTGCATTGTCCACCGCCATTGATCAGCATGTCCATATCAGCGACCGAGATCAGGGTGATGAGCGGCGGGGCGCCGAAGGAGGTTTTTGCGCAGCTCACGCCGAAATTCGAGCAACAGAGCGGGAACGAACAAGGTAGTGTTTGTCTACGACGTGCTGACCGCCTTGCGCGAGAAGATCTAGGCGGGCGAAAAAGCCGATGTGCTGGTGATGCCGGTGCCCATGCTCGATGGTTACGTCAAGGAAGGCAAGCTGTGCGCCAATAGCAAATCAACCTTCGGCACCGTTAGTATCAGCGTCCTTGTCAAACAAGGTGCATCACAACCGGATATTTCCACGAAGGAGAAATTTCGTGAGGCGATGCTGTCTGCACGCTCGATCGTGCACGCCACGCCCGGCAAGACCCCAAGTGGCACACACATGGGTAAGGTGATGGAGCAACTCGGAATCGCGGAAGCAGTGGCGAAGAAGATCGTGCACAGGCCTGCCCTTGAGGGCGGCGTGCAACTCGTGGCAGAGGGACAAGCCGATATTGGCATTTATCCTGCAAGCGAGGTCGCAAACGTTAGGGGCGTGACAATTGTCGGGTCATTGGCAGCGGGCATCGAGCTGAACATCCTTTATGGCGGGGCGGCAATGGCCGATAGCCCGGCCGGCGAAGCTGCCGCGGCGTTCGTAAAATTCATGGCGGCGCCGGAAAATCGCAGCGTCTGGAAGCACGCCGGGTTCGAGCCACCCGGCTAAGCCTTAGCCGGTTTGAGCTTGACGTGAATGTTCTTCTCCTGCGTGAAGGAGAGCATCTCCTCGAAGCATTCCTCGCGGCCAAGGCCCGACTGCTTGAAGCCGCCGAATGGCGCGCCGAGGAAATGCTTGCCGACTTCATTGATCCAAACGTAGCCAACATTCACCGCCATGGCCGTGCGGTGGGCCTGGTCCAGATCGTTGGTCCAGATGGAAGCCGTGAGGCCATATTCGACCGCGTTGACCGTTTCGAGCATCTTAGCTTCGTCGCGCCACTTGAAGATGCCAAGCACCGGTCCGAAAATTTCTTCGCGTGCGATGCGGTTTTTCTCGGTCACCGCGAAGACCGTCGGCTCGATATAGAATCCGTTCGCGAGCGCCGGGTCCGACGGCGGTCCGCCGCCGGTGATCAGCTGAGCACCTTCGCTTTTGGCTGAATCGACAAAGCTCATGACGCGATCGAATTGCTGCTTCGACACGATCGCGCCCATAGTCGTCGCGGGATCGGTGGGAATCCCGGGCTTGGAGTACTTGATCTTTTCCTTCACACACGCAACCACCGCGTCGTAGATTTTTTCGTGGATAAAGGCCCGGCTGGTCGAGCCGCATGACTGTCCGCACCAGGTGAAATTCATGCCGCCTATCGCTGCAGCGGCGACGTTATCTGGATCAGCATCGGCAAAGGCGATCAGCGCATTCTTGCCGCCAAGCTCCAGCATCGTGCGCTTGACCGTATCTGAGGCCGCCTTCATCACGGCGCGCCCGGTGGGGACGCTGCCGATCAATGCGATCATCGCGACATCCGGATGGCTTGCCAGCCGCTGTCCGGCCTCGCGTCCCCCCGGCACGACGTTGAACACGCCGGGCGGCAGCAGTCCCCCGATCAACTCGGCAAGCCGCAGGGAGGAGAGGGGTGCCTGCTCCGGCGGCTTTACGACCACCGTATTGCCGGCTGCCAGCGGGGCCGCCGATTTGCCCGCGCAGAACATGAACGGATGATTGAAAGGAATAATCCGTCCCACGACGCCCAGCGGCTCGCGGACGGAGAAATTCACCACGTCCGGCCCCATCGGAATCGAAGCGCCTTTCATCTCTGTGACGAAACCGGCGAAAAACTCCACCTGGGCTGCGGCGATCATCGCGTCGCTGGTCATTTCCTTGACGGGATTGCCGCAGTCGGCGGCATCAATCATCGCGAGTTCGTTGGCGTTCTGGCGCAGAATTTCCGCTATCCGCCGCAGGATCTCTGCGCGCTCCAGCGGAAGTACGCGTCGCCATTCGTTGAAAGCGGCTTTTGCAGAAGCGACAGCGACATCAATGTCGTCTGCACCGGCCTCCGCGACCTTGCCGAGTGACTGGCCGGTGCCGGGATTGATCGTATCGGCATAGCGGCCGGCCTTCGGCTCGTGCCAGCCGCCGCCATAGTAGGCGCCTCGATTTTTGGGCAGCACGACGGCCTGGGCGGAAGCGGCTTGCGGAGAAACAGCGGTTGTCATGTCGGTATCCGTTGGTACGCGTCACTTGCGCGGGAAAATCTGAATAAGTTCTGCGGTTTGCTCTTTGCTGAGGGGCGCGGGAATGAATTTGAGATTCACGGCTTCGCTCATAAGTGAGTTCAGGCCGTGGATCTGGTCCGGATTGACCAGGTCCTTGGGGAAAAATTCATCCCGCACGCGCTTGGCCATCGGCTCCTGCACCTTGGCGAACTCGGCATAGTCCGTGATCACCCGCGGGTTTGACGAATACATATAGTCGATGCTTTCGCGATAGGCCGTCATGAATCGTTCGATCACATCCTTGCGCTTGGCGAGCACGTCGGCATTTGCGACCAATACGCGGATGGTCTGTCCGCCCGGAGGTATTTTCGTAAGTAACTGATCTACTGACGAGAATTCCGAGATCACCAACTTATCCCCATGTCGTCGAGGAAAACTGTTGCAGGTACGCGGTAAGAAGGGGGGGTACGCTGACGCCCTTCGTGGCCCTTTATGACACTGACGTTAGACTGACGAATAGGAGGGGGTGGTCATGCCGATCAAGCTTACCAAGGAGATCGTTGAATCTGAACCAGCGCCGGAGCGCGGAGCCGCGCTCGTCTATGACACCGAGGTCAAGGGTTTTTGCCTGCGGGTATTCACGCCCACTGATCGCCATCCGCATGGTGCTCGCAGTTTCGCTTTGAATTACACAATCAACGGCATCGAGCGCCGGTACACTATCGGGCGCTATCCCGATTGGAGCATCGCGGCCGCACGCGACCATGCCAAGACGCTGCGGCGGCGTGTGGACATGGGCGAAGACATCACAGCCGAGAAGCGCGCGCGCGAGACGGCACCGACCGTGAAAGAGTTGGCCGACCGCTATCGTGAGGAGCACTAATGGTCGCGAATGCCGTTTCGAGCGCGGACACGTCGCCGGCTTTCGCTTTCTGGATTTGTAGCCCAATGAACGCTTCGTCATGTCCGCTTTGCCCCCGAAAGCGGACATGTGCGGTGCAGCTAGGGATGTCCGCTATGGTCCAAAAGCGGACTCATGCAGTGCAGCAAGAGATCGTTATTCGATCACTTCGTCAGCGATCTGCTGGAGACCTACAGCACGTCGAGACCGAGCGCGCGTTGATGCCGTCACGGTGGGCACCGATGGGTTTTTCATCACTCGGCGCGAGCAGATTGCGGCCCTGGCCGCACGCTACGCGGTGCCCGGCATCTACCCGTTTCCTGATTTTCCGGTGGCCGGCGGCCTCGCAAGCTACGGCGCCAGCCTCGCCGACGCGTATCGACAAGCCGGCGTCTATACTGGACGGATTCTCAAAGGGGCCAAGCCGGCCGATCTGCCCATCACGCAACCGGTCAAGTTCGAGCTGGTCATCAACCTTAAGACCGCGAAAGCACTCGGCCTCACAATTCCGCCGGCAGTGCTTGCTCGCGCCGACGAGGTGATCGAATAGATGCAATGTCCGCTTTTGGCCCAAAGCGAACATC
>DASXST010000063.1:0-4663 GCA_036505835.1 Pseudolabrys sp.
GCGTTGATCAAGGGATTCCAGCGACAACCTGGCTCGAACATCGCCGCCGCCGGCACATCCGGCTCCTTCTGTGCCCGCTCGCTCACGCGCTCGTAAAATTTCCCCTGCGCTTCAAGGAATTCCCGCTGTCCGCCCTCCGGGAATCCGTTTGCGAGCGATCGCCGTCGCCACGGCGGCGGATTCTTGTCGATCGTGCGGTGCTGCTCCTCCGCGATCGCAACCCATGGGTTGCGGTCCGCGGAATGCAACCATCCGCAGCCGAGGTCGAGCGCGGAGCCCGCAGGTCCCAGCACCGTCCAGGCACGGCCGCCAAGCCTGGAGCGCGCCTCGACTATCAAACAGCTAACGTTTGCCCGAGAAAGGCGACGAGCGGCGGCAAGGCCGGCCGCTCCGCCGCCCACGACTGCCACCTCGACATCATTATTTGCCATTTCCGAATCAACGCCCGGCTCGAGTCTGCCGGTACATATAACTATGGTGTTACCGAATACGAATTGGTCTCCGCTTGTCCTTTGTTGCCATTCACGCATCATCGCAATGGCGCGGCACCACAAACAGTCATTCGGAGGAGGAATTATTTGATGCCGGATTCGGTCTCACTCATTAAAGAAGCGCTTCTGGAGCGTTTTGGCGAACGGCTGGAAATCGATCCTGACCTCACTGGTCTCGACGAAATTGCCCGCATCGCCGCGCACCGGGTACACCGGCGCTATCTTGCGCGCGATATTTCCCCGCACCTCATGCGATTGTTGTGCGCCTGCGCACTGTCGGCGCCATCGAAAAGCGATCTTCAGCAGGCGGACATTGTGGTTCTGCGCGACAGGTCAAAAATTGATGTGATCGCCAACTTGCTCCCGGCGATGCCATGGGTGCGTGAGGCACCGGTATTTCTCGTTTTCCTCGCCAACGGCAGCCGTCTGCCAAAAATTTCCCTGATGCGCGGCAAACCATTTCCCAACGACCACCTTGATCTGTTGTTCGATGCAACTGTCGATGCTGCGATCGTCATGACCACGTTTCTTCGTGCCGCCGAGGCTGTCGGTCTCGGCTGTTGTCCGATCAGCGTCATCCGCGATCATGCTGTCGCGATCAGCGAAATGCTCGCGTTGCCCGAAAAAGTCATTCCCGTCGCCGGCATGTGCCTTGGCTGGCCGTTCGAGGAAGGCAAAATTACCCCGCGTCTATCGCTTGCCATCACTATCCATGCAGAGCGTTTTGCGGACGACGATCTCAATGCTGCGATCGATGCTTATGATCATCGACGCGCGGCGACGCGTCCATATCGCGTTCAACGCGAGCCTGAGCGCTTTGGCCGGGAAAACTTTTATGGATGGCCGGAAGACAAAGCGCGGCAATATGCGGTGCCGCTGCGCGCTGATTTTGGGGTTTTCGTTCGGTCGAAGAAATTTCGGCTTGATTAGCGATTCGCTCAGGCTTTTCGAATTCGGAAGGTGAGAACTCCGGCGGCTTCCGATTTGCCTTCGAGCGTATCGCCGGTCTGGCGCAATAAGTTCGGAATATCGATAGTCGTGAGAGGATCCGTGCATTCCGCCACGATCAGGTCTCCGGATTTCAGCGCCGACAATTTCTTGCGTACCCGCAAGGCCGGCAACGGACACTTCAAGCCGCGCAGGTTCATGGTTGTTTCAGTCATTCGCTACACGGTCATGCGGTGAGCGGCACCATGGACAATTTTTTGTCGGTAGCGGGGATGTAAGCTTCCTCGATACCCAGTTCCTTACGGACGATATTCGTGCCGCGCGTGAGCGCCACCATTTTGTAAAATGCGTGCATCCGGCTCATCGATTGCCGCCCGAAGCCGCAATCGCTGGTGAGGATGAGACGTTCAGGTTCAATATATTTCAATGCCTTGCGAATGAGATCGGCTATTTCCTCCGGCCGTTCCACTTGCAATGTGCGATGGCTGATGACGCCCAACGCAATCTTTTTGTTCTTTGCAATCATTTTGCCGACATGCTCAAGGTCCATGCCGCGGTTGAACGCACCCTCTATGGTGAGCACGTCGACGTCGAGTTGATCCAGGTAAGGCAAGGCAGCCTTGTACGACTGATCCCTGCTCGCGACTCGCTGCGCCGCCGGACTCCCCCAGCATGTATGGCACCACACTTCGCACTTGTCGCGCAGCCCTTTGACTTCGACATTGAAGGCTTCGACCCATTGCTCGGGCCTGATCGGCTGCTTGGGATCGGCAATGACCTGGTGAATTGCCGGCTCCTCGATCTGTACCAGCGGCGCGCCGGCGTCAGCGACCGAGTGATATTCCTTGTTGAGCGCGGCCGATAAATCCGTCAGCAACTCGTAGCGGTCTTTGTAGTACTGATTGGCGAGCATCAGCGCCAGGATCTGCGCCGAAATCGATCCGATCTTCACCGGCTTATCTGTCATAGGCGCGATCGCCTTGTAGGCGCGGTCGAGCTGCAAACTTGTCTCCCCGATCTTCCCTGTCACCGGCGGGGTCATCCGCGTTTCGACGACTTCCCACATCAGATCGCCGGGCCCTTTATCGGCCATGAACCAGGCGGGTGGCACTTCCACTCGCGGCGTGCCGATGCCTGCAATACGTTCGGTGGCGTAGCTGACCCAGGCGCGGCCGGCGACATCGTCATCGAGTCGCGTGTCACCATCGACGAAGATGTCGATTCCCGCGCGATGCTGGGCTACGACGTGGCAGGCGAGACAATCGAAATGTTGCTCGCGATAGGCAAGGCGCGAGAAGCCCTGCGAAAGGGGAATGCCGCGAAGGTTCTCGGTGTACCAGTGCGGGCGGGGCAGCGCCCCTGTGGTCGTCGTGAGAAGAGCCTTATCTTTTGTCGTGGTAAACACGCGTACTTCTCCCAGGTTCACCAATCGAAAGCCCGCGCTGCATCGCTTCGCATTGTTGAGCTAAACTGAAGTCATCGGGTGTAACAAGGTCAAGCAGACAATGGCGGTGTCCGAGGCCATACAGACCATTTCGAGGCTGACGCCGCTCGCCGACGTTTTGCTGATGATCGACGCCGAGGTGAAGCCGGTCACCCAGCGGACGATCGATGTATTTGCCGGTGCGGGACGCACCCTGGCCGCCGATGCTGTGGCCCCATCGCGCCCCGCGTCCTCTTTGGCATTGCATGACGGATGGGCAATTAACGCGGACGAGACGCTGGGCGCCGGTGGTCATGCCCCAGCGCCGCTGCTGAGGGTGCCCTCACGCATCGAGACCGGGCAGGCTCTGCCAGCGGGAGCCGACAGTGTAGCGCCATTTGACGCGGTGAAAGTGATCCAAGGTCGTGCCGAGGCCCTTCTCACGGTCAGTCCTGGCGACGGTGTCCTGACGGCAGGAAGCGACAGCGATTCGGTAATCCCCCTGCGCCGTGCCGGCGAACGCCTGCGCAGCATGGATCTTGCCGCTTTCGCTGCAGCGGGCATTGCGCGTATTCAGGTCCGCGAACCGCGCATTCGCGTTTTGCCGGTGCGCGGCAGCAGCATCATCAGCGCTGCGGCGCGGCTGGTTGCAGCAGACGTCGATCGACGCGGCGGCGCGGCGCGGTTGGACGATAGCGGACATGGTCTCGACGTTGCCATGGCCGCTGATACCGCGGATGCAATTGTCGCGATCGGTGGAACAGGCAGCGGGCGCAATGACAACAGCGTGCAGATCCTCGCGCGAGACGGGCAGCTTCGGATGCATGGCCTCGCCCTCACCCCGGGGGAAACTTCCGCGTTCGGCTTTGTCGGTGCCCGACCGGTCCTGCTGTTGCCGGGACGCCTCGATGCCGTGGTCAGCGTATGGCTCATGGTGGGGCGACGATTGCTCGATCGGCTTGCCGCCGCCAAGAGTGGGGAAAGCGAACCGGGCGAAACTCTGCCTTTGGCGCGCAAGGTCAGTTCGACCGTTGGGCTGGCGGAAGTCGTACCGGTCCGGCGCACCTCCGGTCAGGCGGAGCCCATGGCCATCAAGTATCTTCCGTTGTCGTCGCTTGCCCGTTCTGACGGATGGATCCTGGTTCCGGCAGACAGCGAAGGATATTCCGCCGGCTCGCCCGTTCATGTAAGGCCTTGGTCATGAGCGTCACGAAATGAGCGAGACAAGAAAACCCCGTGCAGTAGACGAGGGTGAGCTGATAGCGCGCGTGCGTGCAGCGGCCCGACAGGAACAATTCCTTGAAGTCGTGTCGCCGGAAGAGGCGCGTGCGCGCTTCGAACGGCACCTCGATCTTGCTCCCCTACCGGGCGAAGCGGTCACGCTCGCCGACGCCCGTACCCGCGTCCTCTGCGGTGACGTGGTTGCCCCGGTCGATGCACCGCCATTTGACCGTTCAAACGCTGATGGGTTCGCGCTGCGAGCAGCGGACACGGTCGGCGCAAGCGAAGGCAATCCCAAGATCTTCGCACTTAACGCGGAGGTCATCGCCTGCGGTCACGTGCCGGCATTGACGGTCATGCCGGGCACATGCACCGCGATTGCGACCGGCGGCGTCATTCCACGCGGTGCCGATGCAGTGGTGATGATTGAGCAGACCGAACTGATCGAGGAAGGCCATCCACGAATCGAACTGCGCCGCGCGGCGACGCCGGGGCAATTCGTTTCTTATGCCGGCTCGGATATTGCACGTGGCGAGACGCTGCTGCGGCGTGGCACCCGCATCAGTGCTCGCGAAATCGG
>DASXST010000064.1:0-8818 GCA_036505835.1 Pseudolabrys sp.
GGTAAAGCGGACATGGCCTATTGCAGTGCAAATGTCTGCTTATGACCCAAAGCGGACATCTAGCCCAGCGAAAAATCAGGCGCATCTCAAGGAAAAATCAAACTCTTCTTCAAGCTTGCTGTCGGTCAGGCGGCTATCAGCAGTTGGTCGGTACAACGCTCGGCATCGAGTCAGAACCGCTGCCAACTGTACCAGCACCTTATTAAATGGGCGCCACCAGTTGCCAAAACGGAGATCATCGTGCCTACAAACATTAGGGCTGGCCAAAGGTCTTTGGACTGGCAAGGTACAGAACGCTCGAACGATGCGGAATCAATAGCTACGCTCTGGCTTGTCTTCTATATGTTGGCGCTCGGAGTCGCGATCTCATCGCCCTTCATTTCGCGCGCGATTGAATTTGCTGCCCTGACTGCGCAATAGTGCATGCAATTTTCGCTTACCGCTCCATCGGGATCCGACTGTAAGCGGTCACCGGACATGGTATGTGTGTTGGACGTTTCCGTGAACCTTAATGCAGCTTTACATGCGGCTCGGTGCGGCGCGTAATCAGGCGGGCCAAAGTATCTAGCGTCACCTTGATCGGGCCGTGCAGCGCGTACTCATGCATCTTGTAGAGCGAGCGGTACATGAGCCGCGCGAACAGTCCCTCGACCCAGAGGTTCCGGCCCACTAGCCCTCCCATCAGGGTGCCAACCGTCGAGTACTCGCCGAGCGAAACGAGCGAGCCAAAATCGCGATAGTGCCAAGGCTGCAGCGGTTTGCCAGTCAGTCGTCGCTTCATTTGCTTAACGAGGTGCACGGCTTGCTGGTGCGCGGCCTGCGCCCGCGGGGGGACATAACGGCCAGGATGATCCGCCCATGTGCAGGCGGCACAGTCGCCAATAACGAATATATTTTCATCGCGCGTCGTCTGCAGCGTCTCAGTTACGATGAGCTGGTTGCTGCCGGTGCTCTCGAGGCCATCAAGATTCGCGAGTACCTCGGGCGCCTTGACGCCGGCCGCCCAGACCACGAGCTCGGCAGAAATGAAGCTGCCGTCCGCCAGCCTCACTCCCGTTGCGCTCACCTCAGCGACCTTGGATGAGGTGTGTACCTGCACGCCGAGATTCTTCAGCAGCTTCGAGGCGGCGTCCGAAAGACGTTGCGGAAGCGCCGGCAGGATGCGATCGGCAGCTTCGATGAGATTGATCTGGATGTCCTTCTCCGGATCGATCCGGTCGAGGCCATAGGCGACAAGCTGGCGCGTGGTGTAGTGCAGCTCCGCCGCGAGCTCTATGCCGGTGGCGCCTGCGCCGATGATTGCGACCCGGAGCTGGTCGGGCCGCAAAGGTTGTGATTGCGCGTGCCCGCGAATACAGGCGTTCACAAGCCGGCCGTGGAAGCGCTTGGCTTGGTCTGGTGTATCGAGCGAGATTGCATGCCCTCGCACGCCTGGCGTGCCGAAATCATTGCTCTGGCTCCCAACGGCGATGATGAGCGTGTCGTAACGAAAGCTCCGCCGTGGAGTCACCTCGTGACCTTCCTCGTCGACGTGGGCGGCCAGCTCAACTTCACGCCGCTGCCGATCGAGGCCGATCATCTCGCCAATACGGTAGTGGAAGTTGTGCCAATGCGCCTGCGCGAGATAGTCGATCTCGTGGACAGCGAAATCCATGCTTCCGGCCGCAATCTCATGCAGGAGCGGCTTCCACAAATGGGTGCGCGATTTGTCGATCAGCGTGACGTCTGCGAGCTTGCGTCGAGAGAGCTTATTGCCCAGCTGCGTCGCCAGCTCGAGCCCGCTGGCGCCTCCGCCGACAACGATGATTTGATGAAGGTTGGAGCTTTCGCTTGTCATTGCCCGTGTCCAACGGATCCGGTGCCTGCTCGGATGCCTGTCACTCTGCAGCGATCCTCGTCATCGCACTGACGCCCGTATGGGCGGCATCAACGGCGGCCAAGGCCGTCATGTTGAGAATGCCGCGCACGGTCGCGGTTTGAGTGAGGATGTGCGCAGGCTTGGCGGCACCGAGAAGAATCGGACCGACCGTGATGCCGCCGCCTCCGCCGACCCGAAGCAGGTTGTATGCAATGTTGCCCGCATCCAGATTCGGCATAACCAGCAGGTTTGCTTCGCTGTTCAGGTTCGAATCCGGGAAGACGCGGTCGAGGATCCGCTTGGAGAGCGCTGCATCGCCATGCATCTCGCCTTCGACCACGAGACCCGGGGCCATCCGCTGTATGAGTGCGAGGGCATCACGCATCTTTTGTGCCGATGGCGAATCATCACTTCCGAAGCTCGAATGCGACAGCAACGCCACGTTCGGCGTGAGGCCAAAGCGGCGCACCTCCTCGGCCGCGAGCAAGGTCAACTCGGCAAGCTGCTCCGACGTTGGATCGCGATTGACATAGGTGTCGCAGATGAAAATCTGCCGTCCGCCGAGGATGACCAGGTTCATCGTCCCGAATGTGTGAACGCCTTCCCGCAGCCCGATCACCTGGCGGACGTAATTGAGATGATCGTAGAAGGCACCAGACGTGCCGCACAGCATGGAATCGACATCGCCGCGACGCAGAAGCATCGCAGCGATCAAGGTCGAGCGGTTGCGCATAGCCTCCCTGGCCAAAGTCTGCGTCACACCTTTGCGCCGCACTAGCTGGTAATATTCGCGCCAAGCCTCATCGTAGCGAGTGTCGTTCTCGAAGTTGACGATTTCACAATTGCTGCCGGGATTGAACCGCAAGCCCAAGCTGTGGATGCGCCCGGCAATCACGTCCGCGCGACCGACGAGCACCGGCGTTGCAAGACCTTCGTCGATGATGACCTGAGCTGCCCGCAGGACGCGATCGTCCTCGCCTTCGGCAAACGCCACCTGTTTGCGCGCGATTTTTGCCGCGGCGAATACCGGCTCCATGCTCGCCCCGGACTGATACATGAAACGCGCCATGCGCTGGCGATAGGCTTCGAAATCGGCCAGCGGCCGCGTGGCTACTCCACTCTCCATTGCAGCCTTGGCAACGGCCGGGGCAATGCGCTCAATGAGGCGCGGATCGAATGGCGTCGGTATTAGATAGTTGGGCCCGAACTCGAGACGTTGGTCCCCATAGGCGCTCGCCACGACGTCGGAAATCTCTGCGTGCGCCAATTCGGCGATGGCGCGCACGGCCGCCGATTTCATTTCTTCGTTGATCGTCGTTGCCCCGACATCAAGTGCGCCGCGAAACAGAAATGGAAAACATAGGACATTATTCACTTGATTTGGATAGTCCGAACGACCGGTGGCGATGATCGCATCTGGACGGACCGCCTTGGCCTCTTCCGGCATGATTTCAGGCATTGGGTTTGCGAGCGCCAGGATCAACGGATCTCGCGCCATCCTCTTGACCATGTCCGACTTGAGTACCCCGCCCGCCGACAAACCGAGGAAAATATCAGCTCCTTCAATGATTTCCCCAAGGGTGCGGGCCGAAGTGGGTCTGGCGTAACGCGCCTTGATCGGGTCCATCCCTTCGGCCCGCCCCTCGTACACGACACCTTTGGCATCGGTGACGAGGATGTTTTCCGGCCGCAATCCGAGGCTGACGAGCTGGTCGAGACAGGCGATCGCCGCCGCGCCCGCCCCCGAGCACACAAGCTTAACGTTGCGGAAATCTTTCCCGACGAGCTTAAGTCCATTGAGGACTGCCGCCGCGGCAATAATCGCAGTGCCGTGCTGGTCGTCATGGAAGACCGGAATTTTCATGCGTTGCTGCAATGCGCGCTCGATATAGAAGCATTCCGGGGCCTTGATATCCTCGAGGTTGATCCCGCCGAAGGTCGGTTCGAGGCTGGCAACGATGTCAACGATTTTGTCTGGATCACTTTCGTTGATTTCGATGTCGAACACGTCGATGCCGGCAAATTTCTTGAATAGGCACCCCTTGCCTTCCATCACCGGCTTGCCGGCGAGTGCGCCGATGTTGCCGAGCCCTAGCACAGCGGAGCCATTGGTGATCACCGCGACCAGATTAGCGCGCGAGGTAAGGGTGGCCGCCTCACTCGGGTCGTCTTTGATCGCAAGGCATGCATAGGCGACGCCTGGCGAATATGCGAGCGCGAGGTCGCGCTGATTGACCAAGCTCTTGGTTGGAGTGACGGAAATCTTTCCGAATGTCGGAAGCCGGTGATACTCCAACGCATCACGGCGCAGTTGTTCTTCCATTGGCTTCCTCCCACTCGCTTGCACCACCGCACAGGCGGAATGCGTTATCTCTTTTTCATCGGAGGCAGGTCGGTGCACACGCCTTCGAATACTTCCGCAGCCATCCCGATCGATTCACACAAGGTGGGATGGGGATGGATGGTCTTGCCGATATCGATTGGATCACAACCCATCTCGACCGCGAGGCAGATTTCGCCGATCAGGTCTCCGGCATGGGTCCCCACGATGCCTCCGCCAAGAACACGGTGGTTCGTCTCATCGAATAAAAGCTTGGTGAAACCCTCGTCGCGGCCATTGGCAATGGCCCGGCCGGAAGCGGCCCACGGAAAAACCGATTTGCCGTACTTGATGCCCTGCGCTTTGCATTGGTCTTCGGTGAGGCCAGCCCACGCGACCTCAGGATCCGTATAGGCAACCGATGGGATTTGCCGCGCCTCGAACAAGGCGTTCTTGCCGACGGCTGTTTCCGCCGCAACATGCGCTTCGTGCACAGCCTTGTGGGCGAGCATCGGCTGACCGACGATGTCGCCGATGGCGAAAATGTGAGGCATGTTCGTGCGCATCTGCTTGTCGACCGGAATGAACCCCCGTTCTCCGACTGCAACACCCGCCTTTTCGGCGTCGAGTGACTTTCCATTCGGACTGCGCCCAACCGCCACCAGCACCATGTCGTAGAGCTGGGGCTTTGCCGGCGCCTTTTCGCCCTCGAACCCCACCTTGATGCCGTCCGGCGTCGCCTCCGCCGATACCGTCCTTGTCTTCAGCATGACCCGGTCAAAGCGACCCGCGTTCTTCTTTTCCCAAACTTTCACCAGATCGCGGTCGGCGCCGGTCATCAGGCCATCGAGCATTTCGACGACGTCAACGCGTGTGCCCAATGTCGAGTAAACCGTTGCCATCTCGAGCCCGATGATTCCGCCGCCAATAACCAGCATTGAATTCGGCATCTGCCGAAGCTCGAGGGCGCCGGTTGAATCGACGACGCGCGGATCGTCCGGCATGAACGGCAGCTTGATAGCCTGCGAGCCGGCGGCGATGATCGCCTTGTCGAACTTCACTACCCGCCGGCCCGCACCGTTTTTCGGCGTGACCTCAAGGTGATGGGGATCGAGAAACCTGCCGATACCCTCCAGCACGGTGACCTTGCGCGTCTTGGCCATTCCGGCAAGCCCGCCGGTCAATTTGCCGACGACCTTTTCCTTGTGGGTGCGCAGTTTTGCGAGGTCGATCTCCGGCGACGAATAGGCGATGCCGTGCGCCGCCATTCCCTTCACTTCATCGATCACCGCGGCGGTGTGCAGTAATGCCTTCGACGGTATGCAGCCAACATTGAGACACACGCCCCCGAGCGTCGAATAGCGCTCCACCAGGACCGTGCTCATGCCGAGATCGGCGGAGCGGAACGCGGCTGAATAGCCGCCCGGACCGGCCCCCAGCACCAGCATGTCGCATTCGACGTCGGCTCCCCCAGCATGCCGCGCTGCCATCGGCGCGGGCGGCACGGGGGTCGGTTGCGATCCCCGCGTCGCGGAAGGCGCGGCGCCTGTCACGCCTGTTTCAAGCGTCAGGATCAAGCTGCCTTCGCTGACCTTGTCGCCGACTTTTGCCTTGACCTCTCTGACTGTTCCGGCGGACGGGGAGGGCACTTCCATTGAAGCCTTGTCGGACTCAAGCGTGATCAGGGGGTCTTCCGGCTTGACCTTATCGCCGCTTTTCACCGACACCTCGATGATCGGCACATCCTTGAAGTCGCCGATATCGGGAACCCGCACCTCGATCGTTTCGTAAATGCCGGAGGGTGCGCCGTAGTCGGCAACCGGTGCGCCTTCCCCGGTAGAATGTCCGCCCCCCTTGACTTTCTCCCGTGGCGCCACGCCCGCGGGCGCGGCCTCGGCTTCGGCGATGAGAATAAGCGATCCCTCGGAAACGCGGTCGCCGACCTTGACCTTGAGTTCCTTCACGACGCCGTCGACGGGGGAGGGCACATCCATCGAGGCTTTATCGGATTCCAAAGTAATCAACGGGTCTTCGGTCTTCACGCGATCGCCTGCCTTGACCAGCACCTCGATGATCGGCACGTCCTTGAAGTCGCCGATATCAGGAATTTTCACGTCGATCAGGTTTGCCATCGTTCATGACCTCTAGACGAGGGCCCGCCGCATGTCGGCCAGCAGGCTTGCGAAGTGGGCATTGAAGCGCGCCGCCGCTGCGCCATCGATCACGCGGTGATCCCAGGAGAGCGATAGCGGCTGGATGAGGCGGGGCGTCGCCTGCTTGCCGTCCCAGACCATCTTATGGAAGGACCTGCAGGCGCCCATGATAGCGACTTCGGGCGCGTTGATGATTGGCGTGAAATAAGTGCCGCCAATTCCGCCGAGGCTGGAAATCGTAAACGTCCCGCCTTGCATCTGATCGGGCTTGAGCTTGCCGTCGCGGGCAAGCTTTGCCAGCTCGCCCATTTCTTTCGCAACGTCGATCACGCCCTTCTTGTCGGCATCTCGAATGACGGGGACCACAAGCCCTTGCGGGGTATCGGCTGCGAAGCCGATGTGAAAATATTTCTTGAGGACGAGATTGTCGCCATCAAGGGACGCGTTGAATTCCGGGAATTTCTTCAAGGACGACACCGCCGCCTTGATCATGAAAGCGAGCATGCTGACCCGAACGCCGGATTTCTCGTTCTCTTTGTTCAGCTTCGTACGGAATTCCTCGAGCTCGGTGATGTCAGCCTCGTCGTGATTTGTGACATGCGGGATCATCATCCAGTTGCGATGCAAATTTGCGCCTGAGATTTTCTTGATGCGGGAGAGCGGCTTGGTTTCGATCGGTCCGAATTTGGCGAAATCGACTTTCGGCCACGGCAGCAGGCCGAGACCCGCTCCGGTCGTGTGTGCTTGGACGCTCGGCGCAGCGGCCGCTGGCCTGGCGAAGGTTTCAAGGTCCGCGGGCAGGATACGGCCGCGCGGGCCGCTGCCCTTGAGCTGACGCAGGTCGATGCCGCGCTCTCGCGCGCGTTTGCGCACCGATGGTCCCGCGTAGGGAATATCGAACGCTGAATCCGGCACGCTCGGCTGGGTCGGCGCAGGCGCAGGCGCGGGTGCGACCCGCAGTTCGGCGGCGACCGGCGACGGCGCGGGCTGCGGAGCCGGACGCGCCTCCGCGGCTACGGCGTCGGTCACAAGCGTAAGAATGACGGCACCTTCGCTGACGCGGTCGCCAAGCTTGACCTTTAGGTCGGCCACTACGCCGCTGAGCGGCGATGGCACTTCCATGGACGCTTTGTCCGATTCCAACGTAACGAGCGGCTGTTCCGGCTTGATCGCGTCGCCCGGCTTCACCATGACCTCGATGATTGGCACTTCCTTGAAATCGCCTATGTCGGGAACACGCACCTCAGCAACGCCGGCGGGCGCGCTTGTCGGCGCCGGAGGCGCGGATACGGCGGGCTTGGCCGCTTCCGCCGCGACGGGAGCGCCGTCGACTTCAAGAGTAAGGATCGGCGTTCCTTCGCTCACCTTGTCGCCAAGCTTGACGGCAAGCGTCTTGACGATCCCCGCGGAGGGGGAAGGGACTTCCATCGACGCTTTGTCCGATTCCAGGGTGATAAGCGGTGCCTCGGCTGCTACGCGGTCACCTGGCTTCACCTGAATCTCGATGATCGGGACATCCTTGAAGTCGCCGATATCGGGTACCCGCACCTGCGTTAATTGACTCATTACATTGCCTCAGCCGGTGAGTATTGTTGCGCGTCAATCTAATCCGCGTTTGTTCACCTCTTTCATGTTTTCCATGGCGCGGGTTTTTCGGTCTCGATGCCGTACTTTTTGATCGCAGCGCCGACTTTTGTCTTGGGCAGAGCGCCTTCGTCGGCCAGCGCTTTGAGGGCCGCGATTGCCGTGTAATGACGGTCTACTTCAAAGAACTTCCGCAGGGCCACGCGATAGTCGCTGCGGCCGAAGCCGTCGGTGCCGAGACAGACATAGCGCCGAGGCACGTAAGGCCGGATTTGGTCCGCGAAGGCCCGCATGTAGTCCGTGGCCGCGATGATCGGGCCTTGCCGGGGCTCAAGGCATTCAGCGACATAGCTCTTGCGGGGAGTCTGCGCGGGGTGCAGCAGGCTCCAGCGCTCCGCGTCCAGGCCGTCGCGACGCAGCTCGTTGAAACTCGGACAGCTCCAGATATCCGCGAGCACGCCGAAATCCTGCTCCAGCAAGTCCGCCCCCGCAATCACCTCGCGCAGGATTGTGCCGCAACCGAGCAGCTGTACGCGCGGTCCCTTTTTCTCGCCGGCGTCGCGCAATAGGTACATGCCACGGCGGATTCCCTCTTCAGCATCCTTCGGAATTGCGGGGTGGGAATAGTTCTCGTTCATCAGCGTGACGTAGTAGTAGACGTCCTCCTGATCCTTGAACATGCGTCGCAATCCATCCTGGATGATGACTGCGACCTCGTAAGCATAGGTCGGATCGTACGAAACGCAGTTGGGAATGGTGGCGGCGAGCAAGTGACTATGGCCATCCTCGTGCTGCAGTCCTTCGCCGTTGAGGGTGGTTCGACCGGCGGTACCGCCAAGCAGGAATCCGCGGCAACGCATATCGCCGGCCGCCCACGCGAGATCGCCCACGCGCTGCAGACCG
>DASXST010000065.1:0-13470 GCA_036505835.1 Pseudolabrys sp.
AAGGCCTTCGACGTTTATTTCGATCACGGCGGATTCCACATGAATCTGAACGTGATCGACAAGGACACGCTCGAAGACGCAATGAAGAACCCGGACAAATATCCGCAACTCACGATTCGCGTATCCGGTTACGCCGTTAACTTCGTCAGGCTGACGCCTGAGCAGCAAAAGGATGTGATCAGCCGGACGTTCCACGGCCAGATCTGAACGAGCGAGCGCGATGTCGAGCCTCAGAACCATTGAAGCCGGTAGCCGGCACGACCTGCGTGTCGGCATCTCGCCGGATGCGCCGGATGAAGATAAGTTTAAAGACGACGGCGAGGGTGCTTTCGGCTACGCGCACTCCTACGAAACATCGTCCCGCTACGATGGGCCAGGTCTGCGCGTCGTTCTATTCCTGTCGGGTTGCCTGCTGCGCTGCACGTATTGTCACAATCCCGATACCTGGCATCTCAAGGACGGCACCTATGTTTCGGCGCAACAGGTGCTTGACCGCCTCGCTTCGTTTGCCTCTGCACTCCGCGCTCTTGACGGCGGGCTCACCATTTCGGGCGGCGAGCCCATGGTGCAGCTCGCGTTTACGAAGCGAATTCTGGCCGGGGCCAAAAAGATGGGCCTGCACACGGCCATCGAAACGTCGGGCTTTCTGGGCGATCGTGCCGACGATTCGTTTCTCTCGGTTCTCGATCTTGTTCTCCTTGACATCAAAAGCTCAGACCCTGCCACTTATAAAAAAGTGACCGCCCGCGATCTGGCTCCGACCCTGCGTTTTGCCGAGCGGCTGGCGAAAATGAACAAGCCGGTATGGGTTCGTTTCACGCTCGTGCCTGGTCACACGGACGATCCGGCGAACGTCGAAGGGATCGCCAAATTTGTCGCGCCGATGAAAAACGTCGAGTGGGTGGAAATCCAGCCGTTCCACCAGCTCGGAGCCTTCAAATGGAAGGCGATGAACCTTGAGTACCAGCACGTCGATACACAGCGGCCCACGCCCGAATTGATAAACCGAGTCCTCGAACAATTCCGCGCAGCAGGGTGCCGTGTGCGTTAGCTGACTTTCTGCAAATTCTAAGTCCGGGAGATTCCGTCATGATCGACTTGGCCCGCGAGATTATCGGAACCCAACCAATCCTCACGGCCTTTCTGGCCATCGGGTTGGGCTATCTGGTCGGCCAGATCAGCATCGGCGGGTTTTCGCTCGGTGTTGGAGCCGTGCTGTTCGTTGGCCTGGCCCTCGGCGCGTTTGCTCCGAAGGCGCAGATCGTGGGCCCCATCGGGCTGACCGGCCTGATTATGTTCCTTTACGGCATCGGCATCCTCTATGGGCGACAGTTCTTCGAGGGGATGAAGGGCGTCGGCCGGACGTACAATCTGCTGGCGCTGGTGGGCTGCGTCGCGGGCCTTCTTGTCGCGCTTGGACTTGGTCATCTGTATGGAATCAAGGTTGGTCATACGATGGGCATTTACGCCGGATCGATGACAAGCACCGCCACGCTCCAAGCCGCACTTGAGGTGATGAACAACAAAGATCCGTCGATCGGATATTCGATCGCGTACCCCTTCGGGGTTATCGGCCCGATTTTGTGCATCTATTTCATGACTCAATTGGTGAAACCGAAATTTCCGCCGAAAGCGCAGCGTTTCCACATGGGCGAGATTTCAATAGGAGACCAATTTTCGGGCCGAAAACTCGACGACATCACGAAAGAGCTGCCGGCAGGCGTCCAGGTGACAATGGTGCGCAAGAGCGGGCGCAATATCGTTCCGACGGGGGATATTGCGCTCACGTCTGGCGACGTCATTTTGGTTGTGGCGGAACAGGAAGAGGCAATCGGGCAAGCGGCGGCGCGGCTCGGGAGGTTGGCGCCTGGCCAGTTGGTCAAGGACAGGGCCGATCTCGATTACATTCGCGTGTTTGTCGGTAAGGCCAATGTGGTCGGCGTGCCACTATCGAGCCTGCCGATGCCCGCCGGTTTTCCGGCCCATTTGTTGCACGTCAGACGTTATGACGCCGACCTCGTGCCGACGCCGGACCTGATGCTCGAGTTTGGCGATCGCGTCGGCGTGCTGATGCCGCCTGACCGGAAGGAAGAGATTCGCAAGCATTTCGGCGATACGATCAAGGCAGCCGCAGAATTTAGTTATGTCTCGCTTGGCGTCGGCATGGTGCTCGGTGTGCTGCTCGGATTGATTCCGATCCCGATTCCGGGCCTTGGCACTGTCACGCTTGGCATCGGTGGCGGCCCGCTGATCGTTGCGCTTATCCTCGGCAAGCTGCGTCGGACCGGACCCATGTTGTGGACGATGCCGCTGCCGGCCAACATCGTTCTTCGCAACTTCGGCCTGGCGATGTTCCTCGCCACAGTCGGCGTCAACGCTGGTCAGCCATTCGTTCGCACCATCGCGGAATCCGGCTTCACGATGTTTTTCATCGGGATTGCTGTACTGCTGACCACGGTGATCATCGTGCTGGTTTTCGGATACTATCTCCTGAAGATTCCCTACGACGACCTGGTTGGTGTTGCCTCGGGCGCGACTGGAAATCCGGCCATTCTCGTTTATTCGACCCGGATGGCGCCGACCGAACGCCCCGACATCGGATATGCGATGATTTTCCCGTCAATGACCATCGTCAAAGTCATCGCGGTGCAGATTGTCGGCCTGCTCGTCGCAGCAGGAGCAAGCGCCGGCTGAGCGATCTCAACGGGATGATTGGCCGCGAAGGGCGCGGAGGGACCTCGTTGTTTTGAGGGCTTGGGGATGCCATGAAAAAGCAATCACCTGAAAACTCGATCAATCCTCCGCAGCTGATCACGTTTGACGCGATCATGCCGTCAACAATGGCTGTTCGCGCCGAAGAAAGCGGCGTGAAGAGGGCTACTACCGATCCGATGACCCTGTTTGCGCTCAGTATTTTGGCGGGCGCGTTCATTTCCTTTGGCGCGATTTTCGCAACCACGGTCAGCGCCGGTACCGTCGGGATGCCTTACGGCGTCGTACGGCTGCTTGCCGGGCTCGTGTTTTCAACCGGCCTCATCATGGTCATCATTGGAGGAGCGGAGCTCTTTACGGGAAGCAACATCATCGTCATGGCCTGGGCGAGCGGGAAGGTGACGACGCGCGCGCTTCTGCTCAATTGGGTTATTTCGTTCTCCGGCAATTTTGTCGGCGCGATTGCGACTGCGGCGCTGATGTTCTACACCACCCAATACACGTTTGGCGGTGGCGCAGTCGGACTCACGGCGCTAAGCACGGCAAATGCGAAAACCTCTCTGGCCTTTATCCCCGCACTGACGCTCGGGATCATGTGCAATGCACTGGTGTGCCTGGCGGTGTGGATGTGTTACAGCGCGCGCACGAGCATCGACAGGGTCGTTACGATCATCCCGCCGATTGCGGCATTCGTGGCAGCCGGTTTCGAGCATTGCATTGCCAACATCTATTTCATTCCGATCGGCCTGTTCATCAAGGCCGGCGCGCCGGACTCATTCTGGAAGAGCATAGGAAAGACGGCGGCCGATTTTCCTGAATTGACCTGGAGCAATTTTTTCGTGGGCAATCTACTGCCGGTGACAATTGGAAATATTATCGGCGGCTCGATCATGGTCGCCGCCGTTTATTGGTTTATCTATTTGCGCAAGGGAAGTGCAAAAGTCATCTCCCGCTGAAGAAACGGGCTGTTGCCAGGCCCATTGCCAGTGCGCCGATAACGAAGCCGCACGCAGCCGAGGCCTGAAGCGCCTCGAGCATTTTCCCGCGATTGAACAACACGATCATCTCGAACGCATATATGCCTGGAATCATGATGACGATCGGTGCCACCGTCATCGCCATACGCGGCACGTTGAAGCGGTCGTCCACCACGAGAGCCACGAGCCCGATGACGAAAGCGGCAAGAAACGCCGCGGGCGCAAGCATCATGCCCATATCGATCAGGATCAGGCGAAGCTCATTCGCCACCAAAGCCAAAAGGCCTACCCCCAGGACCGCGCGCACTGAGGTGTTGAACAACATCGCGAATGCGCAGGCTGCAATGAAGCTCGCAATCGCCCGCAGAAGCAGCTTGAGCGAATAGTCAAGTTCAAGCGGCGGCTGCCGCGTAATGTCGACACCCGCAATTGCGATGACGATGCTCAGGCCCAAGGCGACCGCCAACAGCATCATGACGCCGTAAGCCAGCCGGCTCATGGCGGCGACGGTCTGGTACTGCAACAGATCGAACAGCGCGGCAAGCAGGGGAAAGCCGGGTATCAAGAAAAGTACCGACGCGATGAAGCCGGACGGGTAGTGCGCAAATTCGAAGCCGGCTCGACCCGCCATGGCAGCAGCCAGAACATAAACTCCCGATGCCACGACCGCGGACAGCGCGGCCGCACCATATTGATTGAACTGGCGTCGGGACAACCAGGACCGCGCCCACTGACCGATTCCGCCGCCGATTGCCGCTGCGGACATTTCGACCGCCGCGGCACCGTTGAGAAATGCGAAAGCGCCACTTGCTATACCGACGGCCGCGGCAATCTGGGCGCTGGAATAGAGATGCCCGGTGGACTCGATCTCGGCAAGCCTGGTGCCGATTTCGTGCGGCGCAGATTCGGGTCCCATGTTTCTTGCAAGCTGCTCCAGATCGGCGATGCGCGAAGCATTGACCGCCGGCGGTCCGATCTCGCGCATCGCGGTGGTCGACTCTCCGGAGCGGCGAACACTCGCGTTGATGCTGTCGAGCGAAAGGCTGACCGAGACTGCATCGAAGCCAATCTTGCGCGCCATCACCGCGATCCACTCGCGTGTCCGGATCGCGGTGTTTCCCGCGCGCAGCATCAAGGCGCCGAACCAGAGCAGCACTTCCACCGCGTTGCCGAGAGCCGCGGAAGTGGCCTTATTTTCCCGGTCGGACGATGAAGTCACGCGCGGTCCCGAACGTGATGTCCCGACTGCCATATGTCAGCCGGCGACACTGATCGCTACATTGATGCCCTGACTTTGGCCCTTCGCAGGTGCGAATAGCAAGCTGGTTGGACTCGGCTGTGCGGTGTTCACTTTATCAGGAACCGTGTTGATACAGATCAAACCGGCACAGACTTTTGCGTGAAATGCTGACGTCGGTTGTTGTGTATACCTTGGGGGCAAACATGGCTCTGCGCCGGGTCGTGACATTGGTGGCGGCTCTTTTGCTTTTGACGCCGGTTGCGGCGACCGCGCAAACTCCAACCACTCCAGCCACTCCGGCCGCGACCAGCCCGTCGACCGACCAGCTCCTCAAGCCCGAGCAGCTCGATGCGCTTGTCGCACCGATCGCATTATACCCGGATAACCTGCTGTCCCTCGTTCTCATGGCATCGACCTATCCACTTGAAGTGGTGCAGGCCGATCGCTGGGTGACCGAGCACAAGAATCTCAAGGGCGAGCAGTTGAAGGCCGAAGTAGACAAGCAGGGTTGGGATGAAAGCGTGAAATCATTGGTCGCCACGCCGGATGTCCTGTCGACGATGAGCAAAAAGCTCGATTGGACGCTGAAGCTCGGCGATGCGGTTCTTGCCCAGCAAGCGGATGTCATGGATGCCATTCAGCGCCTGCGGACGAAGGCCGAGGCCAACAACAAGCTGACTTCGACGAAACAGCAGACGGTAACCAGGAGGCAGGAGCAGGGCAGGCAAGTCATCGCGATAGAGCCGACGGATCCCCAGACGATCTATGTGCCGTATTACGATCCGGCCGTTGTCTACGGTGCCTGGCCATATCCAGAGTATCCGCCGTACTATTGGGGTTACCCCGGATATATTGGCGCAGGGCTTATCGGGGCCGGCCTCGCATTTGGCGCCGGCTGGGCTCTCGGAAATTGGGCGTCGGGCGGAAACTGGTGGGGCGGCGGCTTCAATTGGAACAACAATAACATCAACATCAATCGTCCGCGGGTTAACCCGCTCGGTGGCAACAATTGGCAGCACAGGCCGGAACACCGCCAGGGCGTCAGATACAACAACAGCAACGTGCGGCAGAAGTTCGGTAACAACAATCTGCGCGGCGGTGCGCAAAATCGGATGGACTTCCGCGGCAAGGGTGGGCAGCAAGTCCTCAGGCCCGGGGGCGATCGACCGGGTGCGGGACAAAGACCGGGCGCCGGACAAAAGCCTGGCCAACGGCCGAGTGCGGGGCAACGGCCTTCGGGGGACAGGCCGAGCGCGGGACAGCGGCCGTCCGGCGGCAAGGCCAGCGCCAAGCGGCCTTCGGGTGGAAAGGCCAGCGCCAAGCGGCCTTCGGGCGGAAAGGCTGCTGCAAAGCGGCCTTCAGGCGGAAAGGCTGCTGCAAAGCGGCCTTCAGGCGGCCGCGGCAACGCACTTGGCAACATTAGCTCCGGAAGAGTCGCTCAACGTCATTCCGCGCGCGGACGTGCAAGCTTCGCGAGCGCGCGTGGTGGCGGTGGCTTGCGCGTGGGGGGCGGTGGCGGATTCCGTGGCGGCGGTGGCGGCGGCTTCCGTGGCGGTGGTGGTGGCGGCTTCCGTGGTGGCGGCGGTCGCGGCGGCGGCGGCCGACGATCCGATATCATGTTCAAGCACGATGTCGTTCTTCTCGGGCGCCTCGCAAACGGGCTTGGCTACTATCGCTTCAGCTACAACGGCAGCAACCGTCCTTATGTCGGGGTGATCGCGCAGGAAGTACAAGCGGTGATGCCGAAAGCTGTCGTGCGCGATCGCGACGGCTCCCTCCGCGTGTTCTATGACTGGCTTGGCATCAAGTTCCAGACCTACGAGGAATGGGTTACGTCGGGCGCTCGGCTGCCCACCGTTGCTCCTGCCTTACACTGACACGCCAGCGAGGACGCGATGAACAGAGCTCTTCTGCCATTGATGATCGGGGCGCTCCTTTGTTCCGCCGCATCCGGCGCCGCCGCTCAGCAAGCCTTCAAGACGCCTGACGAAGCTGCCAGCGCCCTGGTGAAAGCCGCCGAGGCGGGTGACAGGAAGGCGCTCGTGACTGTGCTCGGTCCTGACGGGGAAGACATCGTTTCGTCTGGGGACGAGGTTGCCGACGCCGCGACGCGTGAAAAATTTGTCGCCGCCTACAATGCAAAGCATCAGATCACCATGGAAGGCGACAAGGCTGTAATGGTGGTCGGGCAAGAGGATTTTCCCCTGCCGATTCCGATCGTGCGCAAGGACGGAATGTGGCGCTTCGATACAGCCGCTGGACTGGACGAGATCCTGTTCCGCCGGATCGGAAAAAATGAACTGGACGCAATCCAAACCTCTCTTGCCTATGTTGATGCACAGAACGAATACGCCGAGAAGGATCGCACTGGCGCCGGCATCAACACCTACGCTCAGCGCATCATCAGCCAGCCAGGAAAGAAGGATGGGCTCTACTGGCCAACGTCACAAGGCGAAGAGGACAGCCCGCTTGGCGATCTTGTCGCCCAAGCAACCGCGCAAGGATACCGAGCCGGTGGCGGGCGGACCCCGTATCACGGCTACTATTTCAAGATTCTGACGAAGCAAGGACCGGCCGCCTCGGGAGGCGAGCTGGATTATGTCGTGAACGGCAAGATGATTGGAGGATTTGCGCTTGTCGCCTACCCGGCCGAGTACAGGAATTCGGGCGTAATGACATTCATCGTCAACCATTCCGGAGATGTCTATCAGAAGGATCTTGGGGCGAACACCGCCAAGATGGCGGAACGAATGACGTCCTTCGATCCCGATTCAACCTGGCAAAAGGTTGCCGACACCGAGCCGGATCGGTGATCCGTGCATCGGAATGGCGATGTCAACAATATCGACTGGAGGCAACGGTTGCTGAATACCCGCACGACTGGCGGCAAGCTTTGTCTAGCTTGCGCATTGAACCTGGAACAGCCCGCATCCGCTGTACTCAATGTCAACGTGCAGACACCGTTCTTCCCAAATTCTTCGATGTTTCTCACGCTGATCTGTGGGTTCGCGATCGAAATCGCCGTCTAAATTCAGCGCGAGACCCTGCGAATGGTGTTCTTTCTTTTTTCTGCACTCGTGGCAGCAGTCTTCTTTGTAGGTTCGGGCGGCCGCGGCACGCAGCTGGATTCACATGGTGATTTTTGCAGCTACCCTGACGGAGACGCTCTACACTGTCACAGACATGGAATATCCACGGCTCGGCTTGATTCGGATCGAAAATTTCGATCATTTTCTCGTCGAAGCTTACGAGCAAATGCGATGACCAGCCAGGTCCATCCATCTGGAAACCGAAAACCGGTCTGGGGTTGAACCAATGAGCCGCGATCGGAAGGTCCAATCCACGTCCGATCAGACCACTTCGTCCTTTATTGAGGTCGCGATCCGTCTTGGGGCTCTCGCCCTTCTCCTTTATTGGTCCTTGCTCCTTGTCAGTCCGTTTATCTCAATCGTCATCTGGAGCGCGGTACTGAGCGTTGCGCTTTATCCCGTTTTCGAATGGATATCGCTCCGACTTGGCGGACGTCGCCGAGTTGCTGCCGCGCTCGTCACCATTCTGAGCTTGCTTGTGATTATTGGACCAGCGTCGTGGCTCGCATTGGGATTGGTCGACAGTGTCCGGCTCATTGCCGAGCGGCTTGACCTTGCGAACCTGACCATACCCGCTCCGTCAAGTTCGGTAAAAGAATGGCCGCTGATTGGCCAGCCGATCTATCAATTTTGGGATCTGGCATCGACCAACCTGAGCGCGGCGCTGGCGCAAATCCTGCCTCAACTGAAACCGCTGGGGAGCAGCCTGCTGCGCATCGGCGCGGATACCGGCCTAGGGATTATCATGTTTCTAGTCTCAATAATCGTTGCCGGTTTTCTTTTTTCCCCGGGGCCCGCGATCGTTGAAGCGGTGAAGAAATTTGCGCGTCGACTCAATCCGACCCGCGGCGAAGAATTTGTCGATCAGGCCGGGGCAACCATCCGCGCGGTGTCACGGGGCGTTATCGGAATTTCAGTTTTGCAAGCTCTGCTGGCGGGCATCGGCCTGATGGTTGCCGGCATTCCTCAGGCCAGCTTGATTACGTTCGCTGTCCTGGTGCTCGGAATCATTCAGATTGGTCCGTCGATTGTTATAATTCCAGTCATCATCTGGAGCTGGACATTCATGGATACCAAATCGGCGTTGCTATTTACGGCGTACATGGTGCCGGTCAATTTACTGGACAATCTTCTCAGGCCCCTCGTGATGGGACGCGGACTGAAAACGCCGATGTTGGTCATTTTGATTGGAGTTATCGGTGGAACTCTTGCCTATGGCATCACCGGACTTTTCCTTGGACCGATCATCTTGGCAGTAATTTGGGAATTGTTTGTCTCATGGATAGAGGAGGAAAAGGCGTAAGAACGCTGACGAGGCAGACGTCCAAGTTTTTGTTCCAATTGATCGTTTCAAGCTGCGGCTGAATGACCAAAAAATTCCGGAATGTTTGACCAAAAAATTCCGGAATGTTGATGCAGATCAATGAACTCTGACATCGCAATGATTATGTTGGGCTTTTCCATGCGTAGTCCGTCACCAAGGAGGTATTTGTTATGGCAGGCAGAGAGACCACAGGGTCGCAAGCCGGGAAAGCAGCACCACCACCGATCATGAATTGGGGACAGGATCAGACCGAAGCAGCAATGGCGCTGCAAAAAACGCTTTTGGAATCATGTGATCAGGCGAGCCGCGCGTGGCTTGCTCGCGTGCAATCAGAAGTCTCGCTATGGTCGGATCTGGCGAACAAGCTCAGCGGGACCAAATCGATTCCAGAAGCATTCGATGCTTATACGAAAACCGTTTCGCAGCGGATGCAAATGGCCGCCGACGATGGACGTCGATTGGTGGATGAATGTCAGCAGCTGACGCAGAAAATTGCCAGGTCAGTGGGCAATGGATGGCCGACCGCGAGCACATAGAGGTCGATCAATCCGGCGGCAGGGCAAGAATTAGATCAAGCGGAAGGCACGTAGGCTGGCGAACTATTCCTGAGTGTCGCCCGTTGTCCAGCCTACGAAGTGTCCTGTATTTTTTTCATGCGAAACAGTTGAGTTGCTTTCCGCTATCCAACGAGCATGAAGACGGTCGACATCACATATCGGTACGGGCCGCAGGATGCAGGCGCGAGGCCGCGCCCTGCCGACAGCGAGGCTGCACTGAAGCGGCTTAACGATGGCAATCGCGCATTTGCCGCGCTCCTCGAGGGATTCGCCGAGCAGGCCGGCGGTGTTCAACGGATCGTCTCGGTCGATCCAGGCGACCTGGGTCTCTTATCCGGCCCGAAAGAACTGCCGAAACAACGCCCATTTGCAGCGATCGTCGGCTGTTCAGACGCCCGAGTTCCGGTCGAACTGATCTTTAACGAAGGACCAAACGATCTTTTTATCATCCGCGTGGCCGGCAACAGCCTGGGCACGGAAGTCCTGGGCAGCCTGAAATTTGCGGTCGAGCGCTTGAGCGACAATCTGAAGCTGATTGTTGTGCTGGGACACAGCGGCTGTGGCGCGCTAACGACGGCAGTCGACGTGTTCCTCAACCCGCCCGATTACCTTGCTCTCGCCGGCAAACATTCGCTTCGCTACATCGTTGATGCCCTGCTCATCGTTGTGCAGGCGTGTGCGAAGAAAATTCATGCAACCTTCGGACCAGATATTTTGCGCCATGCGGGCTACAGACAGGCGTTGATTGAGGCATCGATCGTTACCCATGCGGCGCTTGCGGCCTATTCGATACGGCAAGAAATCAGCCAGCCCGCATTACAAGTTGTTTACGGCGTTTACCTGCTCGAAACCCGGCAGGTGTGGACACCATTCGCGAGCAAAATGAATGGGGGCGGATTGACGCCAGCGCCACACGATGCGGATGGGTTTGCTAAGCTCGGTGACGCCATATTGCACTCGGATCGGATTGCGTCGCTCATCGGGACAAAAGAATAATACAGCCAACCTATGTTGCTTCGCTGAGCAAGCGATCGAGTGTCAACGCCCTGTCAATGCCGCCGATTTTTTCGCCAAGCCCGTCCGCCCGCAGGAGATCGCGCACCCATCCGTGGGCTCCCACGACACGAAGCTTGATACCGCGAGCGTTCAGCTCTCTATAAAGTTCGTGCAGCATGCGCGAGCCTCCAAGATCGATATAGGGCGAGGCCGACAGATCGCAGACAACGAGTCGAATTTCTTGAGCGCCAAAGGCATCAAGTCGTTTCAATACCGATCCCAGGACATAGTCCGCATTAACGTAGATGAGCGAAGCCTCCGGACGGAACGCGATGACGCCACGCAGCGGCTCGTTCTCGGCGTGCCGATCCATATCCGAATAACTTGAGGTGCCCGGAACGCGGCCGAGAAATGCTACGTGGGGCTGTGCCGCACGCATCAATAGCAACAATATCGAGGCCAGCGCGGCAAGAAGGATGCCGTGAAGTATTCCAAGGAGCAGCACGGCCCCAAGCGCAATTGCCGCTGCGTAGAAATCGAGCCGGCTTATCCGCCACATGCGGATTAACGCGGGGAAATCGATCAGGCCGTAAACCGCGGTCAGGACGACGGCGGCCAGCACTGCCTTGGGAAGATTCTCCAAAAGTCCGGTCAGGAAGAGCAGGCAAAGCGCGAGCGTGATCGAGGCGAATACGAGCGCCAGCGGGCTGCGCGCGCCGGCCTTGTCATTGACCGCCGATTGCGAGAGCCCGCCGGCCACGGGATAGCCGTGCGCCATTGCGGCCGCCAGATTTGCGGCCCCGATGCCAAGCAGTTCTTGCCGGGGGTCGAGGGCATATTCGTGTTTGGCCGCGAACGTGCGCGCGGCCGATACGCCCTCGATGTAGGCAAGCAGCAGACAACCGGCGGCCAGCGGGATTATTCCTTCGACATCGCGCAGCCTGAGTGACGGCCCGGACAAGCTGGGCAATCCGGAAGGAATTTCTCCCGTTATCGGGACGCCCAATTTTGGAAGGCCGAGCAAGGTTGCGGCGGCAATCGACAGCGCAACAACGGCGAGAGCAACAGGCCGACCGGGCAACAGGCGCTCGCCGAACACAATCAACGCGATTGCGACGAGACCGACGATGAGAACGACGAGGTTGGTCTGCCCAAGCTGCCCGACAAATATGACGGCGCGTTCAAAAAAGTTGTGACCGCCGCCAGGCACGCCGAACAGGCTTGGCAGCTGGGTCATGGCGATGGTCAATCCCGCGCCAGCTTTGAAGCCTACGAGGATGCTGTCGCTGATCAGTTTGACCAGCACGCTCAGCCGCAAGAGCCAGGCGAGAAGGCAAAGGCCTGCCACTGTGAACGCCGCGAGGCTGGCGATCTCTGCGTAACGTTGCGCATCGCCCTGCGCCATTGCCTCCACCGTGCTGGCGATCATAAGCGAGATTGCCGAAGTGGGGCCGACCGCGAGCTGACGCGAAGACCCAAGCAAGGCATAGCCCAGGCCACCCAACAGATAGCCGTAGACGCCAACCTGTGGCGGCAAGCCTGCGAGTCCGGCGTAGGCGAGCGAAACGGGAATTGCATATGCGGCCAGCGTCATCCCGGCGACGAGATCGCTGGAAAGCCAGACAGGCCGATATTCAGCAAGCCAGCGGGCTGGCGGAAACCACGAATGCGTTGGTGCTTTTTCTGGAGCTGTGGTGGACACCGCCATTGAGGGCACATTCCCCCTGTTGCTTCGTCTTGATAGCACGTGCGCAACGCACTCATTTGATGTGCATCAATGCGGTTATGGCTCTAGCGGATTGTTCTGACAGCACGTTTCAATGCCTGTCACTCTTGCCGTTACCTTCGATATGAGCTCCAAAGACATCGACCAACCCGTTCATGACAGCGCTGCCTATGTCGCTTCAGCAGACGAACGGGCGGCAGCGGGCAAGGCGCTACGTGACAAAATCCCGCGTCACGAGCACGGCAGATGGAAAAACAGTAAAGGTCGGGCAAATCCGATCGATCTTCTGCGCAAGTCAGATGCTGGTCGAATGAAGGAGCTCCTGGCGGTCCGCTACGGGCGGATGCTGGCGTCCCCTTTTGCCTTTTATCGCGGATCTGCGGGAATCATGGCTTCCGACCTAGCGCGAACGGCTTCCACCGGGCTCAAGGTGCAGGCGTGTGGGGACTGCCACCTGATGAACTTTGGCGGATTTGTCACGCCCGAACGCAATATCATTTTTGACATGAACGATTTCGATGAGACCTCGCCGGCGCCATGGGAGTGGGATGTTAAACGGCTTGTCGCATCGATTGTGCTAGCTGCACGGTCGAATAATTTATCGGAAGGGCAAAGCCGTGACTGCGCGGTCACTTGCGCGCGCAGCTACCGCGAGCACATACGGAAATTTTCCAGGATGGACCCGCTTCGGGTTTGGTACACGAAAATCAGCGACGAGGACTTTATCGATTCGCTGCCCAAAACGTTGCGGAAAAACGTCAGAAATCGCATCGAAAAGGCAAAAGCCCAAAGCGGTTCAGAATTGGACTTTCCCAAGCTGACGGGTTCGATTGGCGGACAAATTCGCAT
>DASXST010000066.1:0-8905 GCA_036505835.1 Pseudolabrys sp.
AACCTAGGCAAATGTATTTCATGACACACCTCCTATTTTTTTATCGCGAAATCCGCCGCCTCGAAAATCTGACGGATTTCGATCGTGTCACCGGGTTCGGCCGGGCAACGCTGCGCCCATTTCACGACTTCTTCTTTTGACGGCGCCTCCACCATCCAGTAACCGCCGAGCACTTCTTTGGCTTCGATGTAAGGTCCATCGGTCACGGTGGGTTTGCCTTGGCCAAACGAGACGCGGGCGCCGGTGGTTTGCGGGTGGAGTCCGTTCAAAGACTCAATCCGGAGGGCTTTGCCCATCTCGTCATTAAACCGGCCCATTTCTTCCACCTTCTTCGGATCGGGTACGAAGTTGGGGTCTACTTTTTTGCCGCCTTGATAAACAGCGGGGATCATCAGCATCATGAATTTCATGGTATTTCTCCTTGTTAATAATTGTTGTCCTACACCCTTAGTCGTTTGGCGAAGCCCCGATATCGACAACGCTCGAAAATTATTGTTTCGAAGCTGGCTGGCGCCGGTCGATCTGTGGCCGGCTGCTTTGGAGATTCGATCGCCGTGATTACGGCGGCGCATTATGGCTGCTTCGCCTTGAGACCAGCCATTGCCGAGGCGAGAACTTTGGTGTGCGAACTTCCGGTGTTGGCCGGACTGGGATGTTGACGAGCAGCACGGAAACGATAAACGCGTCTGAACACGCAAGCTCGGCCTGCGGCCGTGAGCACCGTAGGTAACTTAAATGAGCAATGCAGCGGGACCGGCCCTCAGCCGCCGACGGCTCTCAGGTCCAGCTGATGACTTCGACCGAGCCAAAGGGCGCAGTCCCGATGGTCGCGCAGTTCATTGTCAGTATTGGGATGCACGAACACGTCGAGCGCTCCGTGATTGAGCGCAAGCCAACCCACGACGTCGGAAAACTGTATCGGCGCAAACGCGATCTGGTAGCTCCATCGCGGATGGGGTCCCACCGCTCGCTCGTGAAAGCGGCCCATCTCCACCCTATTGCCAAATTGCGCGGTCACCACTTCGCGAAATTCCCTGGCGGCATCGCGACTGGCCGCATCGAAATAAACATGCGCATGCCAGCTCGTGATACGCGACACATCGAGATACGCCATTCTCCTTCCCTTCCGGCCAGTGGTTTCAGAGGTAGAGCTTCACGACCCGGTTTCGGTTCAGGCCCGCGCAGAGACCTTACGATTGCGCGGCGAAAAGCTTCCATTCGCCGGGAACACCTTTCAATGCATGGGTTCCCATGCCCATGAACTCGATGCCGGAGCCCGCCACAAGATCTTTCACCGTCCCGGAGACCAGGACGCTTCCCGGCTTTGCGCTCGACATGATCCGAGCACCGATATTGACAGCGATCCCGCCAACGTTGTCGCCCATCATCTCGCATTCGCCGGTGTGGACGCCCGCGCGCACGTCGATGCCCAGTTGTCTGACTCCGACGGTGATTGCAATCGCGCAGCGAATCGCGCGGGCAGGGCCGTCGAAGGTTGCCAGAAACCCATCGCCCGCGGTGTTGGTTTCCTTGCCGCGAAAGCGCGCCAGTTCCTTGCGGACAATCGAGTAGTAAGCATTGAGCAGGTTGCCCCACGCCGCGTCGCCGAGCGCTGTGGCGCGCTCGGTCGAGGACGCGATGTCGAGAAAGAGTACGGTGGCAAGAATTCGATCCGATGCGTCGACCGGGCGTTCTCCGGTGACGAACTCCTGGATGTCCGAAAGGATCGTTTCCATATCGTCAAGCATCATGCTGTGGCTGTTGCCCGGATATTCCTTGAACTTCGCTCCGGGAATGCGCGCCGCCATGTCGCGTGCCCCTTCGACGTGGCAGACGGGGTCGCCCGTGCGGTTCATCACCAATGTCGGCGCTTTGATCGCCGACAGAATGGGCCGGGTGTCGATCGCTCCATTCATTTGTTCGTAGGCGTAAACCGCCGACGGGCTGGCCGCAGCGCGCATGTAGCGCGCAATGGTTTCGATATAGGCGGGGTCCGCATCCTTGCCCAGCCCCGCTCCGGGTCCGGTGATGTATTCGAACGAAGGCCAGCCGTCCAGAACCATTTTCAGCATCTCGTCGAATTCCGCCTGGGTCTGGCCCCAGGGATAGTCCGCGGTGGCGATCCAGCGGGCTTGCGCTCCCCAAGTCAGGAGAGCGTTCATGCGCTGCGGATAGGTTGCCGCGAACATGCACGCCATCGAGCCGCCTTCGGAGGCGCCGAAAATGTTGGCGCGCTCGATGCCGATGGCGTCCATCACCGCGCGAATGTCGTCGGTGCGCTCTTCGAGGGTCGCCATTTTCACCGGGCGGTCGGAAAGGCCGGTGCCGCGTTTGTCGAATCGGATGAGGCGGCAAAATCGGCTGAACCGCTCGAAGAAGAGCGCTCGCCGCGGTATCTCCCAGTCGAGATCGAGATGCGACATCGTGCCGGGAGCCAGCACAACATCGACGGGACCTTCGCCCGTTACCTGGTAGGCGATAAGCACGTCGTCGCTGCGGGCGTATTTCGTCTTGGGCAACAATTGATTCTCCTGCGCGGGTCTGGCGGCGTGGTCAGTTCGGCGCCGCATCGCACACCTGCGGCGGCCCGACCAACTGCGCACTGTGTCGGGTTCCCTATGGATAAGCAAGTGTAGATGAGGCCGGCGATCTCTACGGTGCGAAATGCAGCGGGTCCCTGAGATTCTGCAATTCCCGGTAATAGTAGAGCGGCGTTGGTCGCTTTCCCTTGACTCTCAACCGTTTTAGAAACTCGACTTCCTCCCGAGTCACATTACCGCTGAGTGAAGCATCTTTAAGGAATCCGTTGAGCCCGGGTTCGCCGCCGAAACGTCGGTCGGGTTCGGTTTCAACAAACTCAAACCGCTTCGAATGGCCCGGGGCCAATCTTCGGTTGAGCACAATTTGCATAGCGAAGCCCGACAGGTCGATATCCCAGGATTCGATCAGCGGATCCAGGAAGGAAACGCAGTTCTCCAGTGACACGTGGAAGATGTCTGTGTCCAGAAACTCGAGGATCTCGACCCGCATCTGCTTATAGCTTCGGCCACTGAGTTGAGCCACCGCGCGGAGCCACTTTTCATTTTTCAGTTCCTCTCTGGCGACTCGCTTGATCACATCCAGCAGCTTTTGTGTGACGAGGCGTTCAAGCTCACCAAAGGCCTGCTTCTCAAAGATCGCGCGTATCTCTTGCTGTTTTTCAGGCATGCATTTTCGGAGTACCAACTCTCGAACCTCATAAAACAAAGGCGCCGGCGGGTTCTCGAAATTCTTCTTCAACGTTTCCTTGCGCTGGAGCTCAGCCAGCTCCGCCAGCTTGCCGCTCGACAGCTTGAGAAACTTGCCCATCTTCTCGTAGATATCTGTTCGATCGGGCGCCGGAGGCAATTTCTTGCGAGTCAGTAGTTGAGAGATATAGGACTCGGTGACGTCGGTGGCCGCCGCCAAGTCTTTCTGCTCGAAGCCCAGTTGCTCCAGCCGTTGCTTGATGAGTAGACAGACATCCACCGTAGGCTCCCTTGATTAACCAAATTCGATTAAGCAAGCCCGATAGTCCAAGATAATGCTTGACGGGTCAAGTGAATTCACTTATCCTTGTTAAGGACTGAGGGAGTCTTCCAGTATTATTAACTAGAAATGGTTACCTGCAACGCCCCCTTGGCCTTCACAACCAAGGAGCTCTACATGTATGCACGTCGCGTATCCATGAAGCTGAAGCCGAACAGCACGGTCGAGTTTACCCAGCGGCTGGAAAAGGAAGTCATCCCCATGCTTCGCAAACAGAGCGGGTTTCGGGATGAAATCACGTTCGTTGCCACGGGCGGCACCGAAGCTTTCGGTGTGAGTTTGTGGGACACCAAGCAAAACGCCGACAACTACAATCTCGGCGGTTACGCCGCAGTGACCAAGATCCTGGAGAAGTTCATCGACGGGACTCCGAAGCTTGAAACCTTCGAGGTTGCCAACTCCACTTTCCACAAGATCGCTGCTTCTGCTGTAACGGCCTAAAGGCCGGTGGTAGGACTGTTCGAAAGGCAGGCATTATGCAAAACCTCATCTCTTACGATCCGCGCACCGAAGCCGGTTTCGACGAGTTGTTCCGCGGTTTCTTCAAGCCCGTGCGCTTGGAAGGCGCACCTACCCCGGTGACGATCAAGATGGATGTGATCGAAACCGAGAACGGTTACCTGGTTCATTCCGAAATGCCGGGTGTGAAGAAGCAGGACATTGACGTCGCGATCGAGGGCAACCAGGTCACCATCACCGCCGAAGTAAAGCGGGAATGGGAAACCAAGGAAGGCGACCGGCTGCTTCGCAACGAGCGCTATTTCGGCAACATCTACCGTAGCTTTACACTGCCGACGGAGCTGGACGAAGCGGCGTGCGAGGCCAAATACGACAATGGCGTCCTCGAACTCAAGCTGGTCGAGAAGGCCGCAGCGCCAGGCAAGAGGCTCGCGATTCAGTAATTTTCGGCGCGCATTAACCGCCGGCTAGGCAGCACCCTGAGCTTCATCAAGAGCCCCCGTCATATGACCGGGGCTCTTTTCTTGCCTCGGCCTGCGATCGCGACTCTCGGGGGCCATTGTATACTTCGCCCCCAATCGCCAATGTCAGTGGCGCACTCCCTCCGCGCGCATCGATGCCCCCGATTTCGATTGCGATCGTTGCGGGTTATGACCCCTCAAAACGTGGGATACCATCTTGAGGAGGCTATCCACACCCGCCAGGTTTCTGTCACTGCTCTATCTCATCCCCGCTCTTTTCCTGTTTATCTTGCTGATGGTCTGTTTTACGGGCAGTGTTGTTTGCCCGGCCGGAGTTTATGCGCTTGCGTTGTCGCCGATCCTGGCTTGGCTCGAATGGCCTTGGGGAAGGATTGTGCCGGTCGGCATGTTTGCGGGGCCGATCTGGGGGAAAGTCTTTGTGCTGTCTGCGATCCTCGTCAATGCCGTTGTTATCTTCGCGATCGCGAAAGCAGTCGAATGGTTCGCGGGCGGACGCTTCGAGCGCCCGCGTGCATACGCCCGGCACGTGCTGATGTGGCTCGGCATCCGGAAGGACCGAATGATCAGTCGACCGCCGAAGCCGGCCACGGTCGCGGTCGCGATCTATCTGGTTCCGGCGTTGCTCTTGTGGATCGGGTGGCAGATCTGCTCAGGCTGGACCTGGGTCTGTAGCGCGCCGTGGCTCGAATCGCTTGCGGGACCGT
The DNA here is from genome assembly GCA_036505835.1 of Pseudolabrys sp. Taxonomy (GTDB): domain Bacteria; phylum Pseudomonadota; class Alphaproteobacteria; order Rhizobiales; family Xanthobacteraceae; genus Pseudolabrys. The sequence continues at coordinate 5,213 of DASXST010000066.1, forward strand.
GGGCGAGATGGATGGGCTGGATGTTGACTAGCTCGAATGCGTCCGTTGAAGCCACATTCGGCCCGTTCGGAGTGCGGCTGTTCGTGCTCGCTGCGCTCGCGCTGAATTCCACTCTGATTTTTTTGGTCGTGCGCTGGTACCAGCGCATCTTCACCACGTGGCGACACGATCCGCCGCGATTGGTTGGGATAACCATCGGGCTAATCTACGCGATTCCGGCTTTGTTCCTCTATATCGATGCGCTGCGCTGCGAAGGGATGCTATGTGATCTCGGTGTGATACTTGCAGCGCTGCCGTGGTCTCTTGCCGACATGGCGCAGTCGCGAGAAGGTGGACGCTTCATCGTCCTCGTGATGTTGGCGCTCAACACGGTCCTCCTCTATGTGGTTTCCGCCACGGCTTGTCGGCTTGCCCGCCTTCTGTTGGCGCATCGCGGGGCGACTAGTTAGAAACCGCGGCTTTGCGCAGGAAGTCCAGGATTTGCGCTTCGGAAAATCGCTCTTTCACCGCGTGCCTAATTCTTCTTGGCGTAGGTGATGAGCGACAGCGTCGCTCCCTGCGGATCCATGATCGTCGCGAAGCGGCCGACGGTCGGGATGTCGGTCGGGGCGAGCAGCACGCGTCCGCCCAGTCCCGCCACGCGGGCAACCACCTTATCGACGTCGTCGACCGTGACGTAGCCGCCCCAGGTCGGTGGCATGCCTTGCGCATTCGGCGGAACGCCGGTGATGCCGCCGACGCCCTGCCCATCGACGTTGATCACCGCGTACGTGCTCCCGCCCATCTCCATGTCCTTGAACTGCCAGCCGAGCAATGTGCCGTAGAACTTGCGCGCCGCCTTCGTGTCACTGGTCGTCAATTCGTTCCAGCTGAAGGCGCCGTGCGTTGCAAAGGGAGTCGCCATGAGTCGAGTTCCTTTCGTGATGTGAAGAGGTTTGCGCCGGCGTGCGCCGGCGCATCGGTGTGCGACGTCGCGTTACCGCGGCTGCAGGTAGTTGCGCAGCCAGCCGAACACGCGTTGCCATCCCTGGTGGTGCGCGTCGCGTTCAGGCGCGTTCACGAATCCCGAGTGGGTGAGCGCCACGTGCGTTCCCGAGGACGTTGCGGTCAGCTCGATCAACACATGCGTCTCCGGCAGGCCGCCCGGGGCCCAGTCGTGATTCCAGGTGAAGGCGAGCGCCTTGGGCGGCTCGATGCGGGTGTACTCGCCCCAGACGGCGAACGGTTTGCCGTCGGCGGTCTTGCCCTCGGTACGCCATTTGCCGCCCACGCGCAGGTCGCTTTCCAGCTTCGTGCTGCGATAGGTTGCATCGTCGCCCCACCACGCGAGGCGCTGCTGCGGGTCGATCCACGCCTGGAATACGCGCTCCGGCGGTGCGGCGATGTCGATTTCCTCGACGATGGTGTCGCTCGTGCTCATGGTGTCGTTCATATCAGTGGGCCTTTCCTCTTTGCTCGACGAAGCGTTTGAGATTGCGGAGCTGGTGCTGCCACATGTGACGGTAGTGCGCGAGCCAGTCGTCGACGTTCTTGAGCGGCGCGGCATTGAGCTCGTACAGCCGGTTGCGTCCGACCTTGATCTCGCTGACCAGCTCGGCCTCGCGCAGGATGCGCAGGTGCCTCGAGATCGCCGGACGGCTGATCGGGAAATCGCGGGCGATGCTGCCCACGGGCTGGCTGCCCTGGCGCAGCAGCCCGAGGATCGCGCGCCGCGTCGGGTCCGCGAGCGCCTGGAACACGTCGCGCTCGTCCGGGTTATGAGAAACTACATGGTTACGCATATCCTAGAATGCTCGTCGGTCTTATCTGTGGACTGGCCATTATTAGGTAACCGTTACGTTACCAATTGTACGCAGTCGCGGCGCCTTGTCAAGTCCCCCTCGACGATCGCGGCGCGTGACAGAATCCCGGCATGATCCCTTCCGATATACAGCGCGAGCTCGACAACCCCTTTTGGTCGAGCCTCACGAGCCGGCATGCGCATTTCGCGCAAGGCGGGACCCTGGCGCGCCGCTACCCGGCCGCCATTTCGCCCCTCGCAGGGTTGCCCGGCGTCGGGTCGGCAAACATCGCGGCACTGCAGGCACTGGTGGAGATCGGCGACGACATGGCGACGGTCGCGCCATTCGCGCCGACTCTGCCGGAGAACTGGGAAACGCTGTACGAATCGAAGATCACCCAGATGATTCGCGTCGACGGCTCGCCGCTGCCGGAAGGTGACGTCGACGCGTCGATTCTCGGTACTGCCGACGTTGCGGAAATGCTCGCCTTGGTCGAGCTCACCAAGCCGGGGCCGTTCCGGCCGCGCACGATCGAGCTTGGAACCTACGTCGGCATTCGCGAAGGCGGTCGGCTCGTCGCGATGGCGGGCGAGCGGACATGGACGGGCGAGTTTCGCGAGGTCAGCGCCATCTGCACGCATCCGGACGCGCAGGGGCGAGGGTACGCGCGGGCGCTGATGGGCCGCGTCATCAACCGGATGCTGCGCGCGGGCGAGACACCCTTCCTCCACGTCGAGAGCAAAAATCTGCGGGCGATCGACCTCTACCTCGCTCTTGGCTTCGTTCGCCGCACCGAATTTCGGCTGCTGCACGCGAAACGGATCAGCTAGTACCCCGCGGTGTTTGAGCGGCTGCAGCATTGGCATGACGTTTGCTGCCTCTCTCCTGCGGCCCTCCAGTGTCCACCGACGCGCATTGCCTTTGCACCTAGCGTCAGAAACTAACGCATTGCGGCGGCCGCGCGCCTTCAACTTTTGCGGGACACTTATCGTGAATCCTAAAACTGTCATAGTCGCGCCCGCGGCCACCGAGCTTGCCGCAGTCGACTCTGAATGCACGCCGATACCGCCTGAATCCCAAGTGACGCGCGGCGCATGGACGCGTGAGATCGAGGAATTGTGTCGTGCGCTTGATGCTCAGCAGAAAGCGCACTTGCCACGTATTGACGCAGAGGAAAAGTAACGCGGGCTTCAGCGCGGTATCGCGAAGGTCGCAAGACGAGTTCGGCGAGCGCAACTCGGGACGGCGCTTGCGCCTCCAGCGTCTGATTCTCTAGCGTTTCTGCGCGAGCCGCGCGGCTTCCCGCAATAGGCCGCCGAGCTGCAAGAGCTCTTCGCGCTAGGAAGGGCGGCGATCGCTCGCAAGCACGACTCGATTTGCGCCGCCGCCCGCCACCGTCTCCCGGGTCCCAGAAGCTAACCGCCGCCGAGCAGGCCGAGCGACCCTGCTTGACATTCGTGCTATGACAATGGAATATGCCGTTGTCATAGCACGGGTCGAGTAATACTCGTGTTCTGGCACAGAGTTGATTCTTTCGTGCAAATCCCTTGCACGCCTGGCGGCATTGAAAACCGCCGGTCTTTTCCGAGAGGAGAGCAAGATGAAGATACGTGTCCTGACCTTGGTGGCGGCCTCTTTGGTTGCGGGTTCGTTGGCCATCGGAGCCGGACCGGCCGTGGCGAAGGGAGTCGGCAGCCTGGCCGCGCCGACTCTTACGACCACATTCGACGCGACATCCGGAGTGGACGAGCTCAATTATTCCTGCGTCCCGGGCGCAGTGAAGTACGCGATCGAAGCCGTCGCAGTCTACTGCGTGGCTGGTTCGGTGGACTCGATCGTATCCTACGATTTCTCGTCAACCTCCTGCGGCGCGATTCAACCAGCGTTCGACTTTTCCGTGCTTCCTTCGACT
>DASXST010000067.1:0-7379 GCA_036505835.1 Pseudolabrys sp.
GCAACGCCGCCATGCCGCGGGGCGGGTCCGAGCCTTCTTTCAGGATGCCGCCGGCCTGGACAAAACGCCGGATGAATTCTTTGGCTTTTTCATAGCCGATTTTGGCGCGCTCGAGCTGCGCGGGCGTGTAGCGCTTGAGCAACTTGTCATAAGCGTTGTCGGTCACCGCCCGGACTGCGGCGGGAAGACCGGCATTGGGATCGTTCAAGATTTGCTTTTCTCTTTCTCTGAAGCGCTCGGCGCTCGGCGAAAGGGGACGCAGCCACTTGGCAATGGTCGGAGTCCACGCGACCTGGTGCCCCACCATCGCACTGATCACCTCGTCGAAGTTTTCCGTTTGGTAATAAGCTCCGGCGAGCTCCTGATCGATCACGCCGCCGAGCCGATCTTGGGCCAGCTTGCGCCTGGCGGGGGCATACGGGATGGAGCTGTAGCCCACCGACCAGATATGCTCGATGGCGTCAACGCCGGCAGTTGCGGAGCCGATCACGTCCCAACTGTGGGCGGCTACAGGCATGTCCAGCCGATGCGCTTCGTCGACGGCGATTTTCACCAGTTCCATAGAAAGAAACTCGTTGACCTTGAGGATGTCGCAGCCGAGCTCCTTTTTTCGCTGCACCGCTTGACGCACTTCTTCCGGCGTTGTCACGATGATGTTGTCGCGCGCGGTCCTCGAGCCAAATGCGTCGTGCCCCGTGCTGACGCCGCCGATCGCCCTGCCTGACATCCAAATCCGCGGTCCACGGATTTTACCCAGATCGGTTCCCTGTTTTTGCGCAAGGGTCCATGGGCCGTCCTGATAGAGTTCGATCGTCGCGCAGGTGGTAATTCCCAGATGGAGATAAAGCTCTCCATGAAAATCCTCCAGGTGGCCATGACCATCGATGAAGCCCGGCAGAACGGTTTTGCCTTTGGCGTCGATCACCTGCGCGTCGGCAGGAGTAGTGACGTCGCCGCTTCTACCCACTGCTTGGAACCTGCCTGCCTCAATAACGATGACGGAATTGTCGATCGGCGGCCGGCCCGTGCCATCGATCAGTCTTCCACCCTGCACTATGAGTGTGTTCTCTGCCATTCTTCCTTTTTTAACCAACTTTAAGCTGAAGCTAACCTGTAGAACCGGGCGGCATTCCCGCGCAGGATAGCCTCCTTGGCCTCTTCGCCAATTTCCTCACGGTCCCGAAGCTCGCGAATCTCCTTTTGCACTGTCTGAGCGTTGACCTCGTGAGGGAAGTCCGAAGAGAACATGAAAGCTTGGGTGCCTGCTACCTTGATGGCATAAGCCAGGTCTGTTTCGCCGCCTTCGATGCCCACCACCAGGCGACCAGTTTTAATCAGCCCGCGGATGTAGTCACTCACCGTCTGGCCTTCCGGCAATTGCAGCAGTTCGCCTCGCGGGTTGATCGGCGTCGAGCTCTCATACGAACGGGAGAAGCGCTCCAGGGCCATAAGAAACCAGAGTGGACCGCCCTCCAGGTAGGCCACACGCAGCCGAGGAAAACGCTCGAACAGGTTGTTGAAAACCATCTCGGCCATGGCGATCGCCAAAGACATTGGATGCCCCAGCGCATTGGCGCCGGTGGAAACGTTCATCGTCTCCATACCCAAGTCCCAATGCCCGCCCCCATGGACGACCACCGGGCAGCCCAAGCGCGCCGCTTCCGCATAGAGCGGCCAGAGGGGCTTGGCGCCAAGATTAAGGTGCACACCCGTAGCGGGAAAAAGCACCCCGCACATGGCCAATTCGGTATATGCCCGCCGCAACTCTTCTAACGCCGCTTCGACATCATGCATCGGCAGAATGCCGATGCCCTTGAAGCGGGAATCCCGCCTGAGGTAGGCCTCGGCGAGCCACTCGTTGTAGGCGCGAGCGGCCCCTACGGCATAGTCCCGGTCCACCAGGCGACCGATGCGCTGGCCGGTGGTGGGGAAAAGAACCGCATACTCGAGCCCGATCTCATCCATGAACTCAACCCATCCTTCGGGTCCGGGGTTTTGATAGCGCCCGTCAGGACGAATGCCGAAGGCGCCTTGAGGTCTTCGCGTCAGCGAGAACTGGATGTGGCTTTGGCTCGGGAATACACCGCCCCTCAGGCGGGCCGGTTCTATTGTGTAGGGAAAATGTCGCGCGATGGCTTCGGCGTCCTCAAAAACGTGGCCGTCTCCATCAATGATTTTCGCCTGCTGTTGCATCGGATCCTCCTTATTGCAGTCGTGGCAGTGAGGGTTGCAAGAGCGCTTCTAACTTGCGGCTGAAATCTTAAGGTAGCGCCTGTTAAACCGAGCCGGATCGCTATCTCGATCGCTTCACGAGCTCAGGTTTGCGTAGATAGCATCCGCTCACGGAATCTGTCAACGTTTCGCCGCGTGAGTTTAAGAATTTTGTTCCGCGAGCGACTGAGGTCAGGTCGCGAACTTATAGGGTCGTATTGCGTCGGTTACTTCTTTACAGGATCGTAGCCGAGAATCGGCGCGAGCCAGCGCTCCACTTCCGCGACTTTCATACCTTTCCTGGCCGCGTAGGACTCCACCTGATCTTTGCCGATAGCACTCACCGCAAAATATTGCGATTCAGGGTGCGCGAAATAGAGACCGCAGATTGACGCTGCCGGATACATGGCGAAGCTTTCCGTGAGTGTAATTCCGGTCGCTTCGCCGACCTGGAGCAAATCGAAGATGAGCGGCTTCTCCGTGTGATCGGGCTGTGCGGGATAACCCGGCGCGGGACGAATGCCGCGATATTTCTCCTCGATCAGATCTTCTATGCTGAGTTTCTCGTCTTTGCCGTAGCCCCACTCGGCACGCGCCCGTTGATGTAAATACTCGGCAAAGGCCTCCGCCAGCCGGTCCGCCAGCGCCTTGGCCATGATGGAATTGTATTGGTCTTGGTCTTTTTCGAAGCGCTCGGCCAGATCCTGGCAACCATGGCCTGTCGTAACGGCGAACGCGCCGATGTAATCGACGTGGCCGCTCTCGCGCGGCGCGATATAGTCCGCGAGCGCGAGCTGCGGCTTGCCGCGCTGATTATCTTTCTGCTGGCGCAGCGTGTGCAGCCGCGTGACTTGCCGCTTTCGCGTCACGTCGTCAAACACCACGATGTCGTCACCGTCGCCATACGCTGGGAAAAATCCGTACACGGCGTGAGCCGTAAACAATTTTTTGTCGACGATTTCGTTGAGAAGTTCCTGCGCGTTGGCGAACAACTCGCGCGCAGCCGGTCCCCGGGTCGGATCGCCCAGCAAATCCGGATACCGCCCGCGCATTTCCCAAGTGTGGAAGAACGGCGACCAATCGATGAACGGCGCAAGATCTGCAAGCGAAAATTCCTTCAGCACTCGGCGGCCGATGAATTCCGGTGTGGCTATATGCTGCTCATCCCAGTCGGTGTGCAGTTTGTGGCGTGTCGCTTCTTCGTACGTGAGCAATTGCGTGGCGACGCGATTTTCGAATTGCTCACGGATGACCTGCTGTTCTTTGCGGTTCTGCCCGTCCAGTGTCTTGCGCATGTCGGGTTTTGCGAGAGCGCCGACCACCGGCACAGCGCGCGAAGCATCGATGACGTGAATCGTTTCGTGCTCATAGGCCGGCGCAATCTTGACCGCCGTGTGGCGCTTGCTGGTGGTCGCGCCGCCGATGAGGAGTGGAATATTTAAGCCGCGCCGGGTCATCTCGCCGGCGACATGAACCATCTCATCGAGCGACGGCGTGATCAGCCCGCTTAGACCGATGATATCAGCATTTTCTGCGATCGCGGTATCGATAATCTTGTCCGCCGGAACCATCACGCCCAAGTCGATGACGTCGTAGTTATTGCAGCTCAGCACAACCCCGACGATATTTTTGCCGATGTCGTGCACGTCGCCTTTGACCGTGGCAAAGACCAATTTTGTGCGTTGGGCGGTGTCCTGCGCGGCTTTTTTCTCCGCCTCGAGAAACGGTGTCAGATACGCGACTGCTTTCTTCATGACGCGCGCGCTCTTTACGACCTGCGGCAAAAACATCTTGCCCGAGCCGAACAGATCGCCGACGACATTCATGCCGTCCATCAGCGGCCCTTCAATCACTGATAGCGGCTTATCGTACGTGAGCCGCGCCTCCTCGACGTCTTGATCGATAAAATCCGTGATGCCCTTGACCAGCGCATGAGATAACCGCTCGTCGATCGTGCCGGAGCGCCAGCTATCGTCCTTGGTGACGGTTTTGTCGGTTTTTTTGACCGTTTCCGCGAAAGTAACCAGCCGCTCGGTCGCGTCGGGCCGGCGATTGAGCAGGACGTCCTCGACCAGTTCAAGCAAATCTTTGGGAATTTCTTCATACACCGCCAGCATGCCGGGATTGACGATGCCCATGTCCATACCGGCTTTGATGGCGTGATATAAGAACGCCGAATGCATCGCTTCGCGCACGGCATTGTTGCCGCGAAACGAAAACGAAATGTTGCTCACGCCGCCGCTGACTTTCGCCAGCGGCAGGTTCTGCTTGATCCACCGCGCCGCTTCGATGAAATTGACGGCGTAGTTGTTGTGCTCTTCGATACCCGTGCCAACGGTGAGGATGTTCGGGTCGAAAATAATTTCCTGCGGCGGAAAGCCGATCTGCTCCGTCAAAATCTTGTACGCTCGCGCGCACACCTCGATCTTTCGCTCGAGCGTGTCCGCCTGGCCCCGTTCGTCGAAGGCCATCACGATCACCGCCGCGCCGTAGCGGCGAACCAGTCGCGATTGTGCGATGAATTTTTCCTCGCCTTCCTTGAGGCTGATCGAATTGACGATGCCCTTGCCCTGCACGCACTTGAGCCCCGCTTCGATCACTTCCCACTTGGAGCTATCGACCATCACCGGCACGCGGGCGATGTCCGACTCGCCGGCAATGAGCCGCAGGAATTTCTCTATCGCGCCTTTGGAGTCGAGCATGCCCTCGTCCATATTGACATCGATGATCTGCGCGCCGCCTTCGACTTGCTGCCGCGCAACGCTCACTGCTTTTTCATAGTCATCGGCGAGGATGAGCTTGGCGAACACCGGCGATCCCGTCACGTTGGTTCGCTCACCGATGTTGACGAAATTTGACTCAGGCCTGACTGTGACACTTTCGAGGCCACTCAAGCGCAGATAAGGCTCAACCTCGGGAACACGCCGCGGCTGTTTCCCTGTAACGGCAGCCGCCAGCGCCGCGATATGCGCCGGCGTCGTACCGCAGCAACCGCCGACGATGTTAAGCCAGCCGTTGTCTACCCACCCGCGCAATTGCGGCGCCAAAGTCTCGGGAGTTTCGGGAAAGCCGGTCGGCAAAAGCGGATCGGGAAGACCCGCATTGGGATGACAGCTGATAAAAATCGGCGCGATCTGCGCCAGCTCTTCAACCAGCGGGCGCATCTCTTTGGGTCCTAACGCGCAGTTCATGCCCACGCTCAACAGCGGCACATGGGAAATCGAATTCCAGAATGCCTCAACGGTCTGCCCCGTCACACCGCGATTGCTTCCCGGCTGGATGAATGTGACGGACGCCATAAGCGGCAAATGGATCTGGCGCTCATCGAAGAGTTTCAAAATCGCGAAGAATGCCGCCTTCGAATTCAGCGTATCGAAGATCGTCTCGACCAGCAGAATATCCGCGCCGCCGTCGATCAACCCGCGCGCTTGCTCGTAATAGGCTTCGACCAATTCGTCGTAGCTCACGCCACGCGTCGCTGCGCTGTGCACGTCGGTGGAGATCGAGCAGGTGCGATTGGTCGGACCGATCGCTCCGGCAACGAACCGACGGCGCGACGGATCTTTAGCCATGACGAGGTCGGCGGCTTTTTTGGCGGCTTGGGCGCCGGCAACGTTTAGATCGTAGACATGCGGCTCGAGCTTGTAGTCGGCCATGGACACGCTCGTGGAATTGAACGTGTTGGTTTCGACGATATCGGCGCCGGCTTCGAAATATTGAAAATGGATCTCCGTTATCAAATCGGGCTGCGTGATGCACAGCACGTCATTGCATCCCCTCAGGTCGTGGGAATGGCGTGCGAACGGCTCGCCGCGAAATTCTTTTTCGCCGAGCTTGCGCGCTTGAATCATCGTTCCCATGGCGCCATCGAGAATCACGATGCGCTGGTCCAGAAGTTCGCGTAGCTGTTTATCGCTATCGGTCATCTGTGCGCCTTTGTCATTTTTCGCTTGGTCGCTGCGGGCAATGAAGCTCGCGCGACAAAAATTTCTACCGGCCGGTTGCCGTTCCGCGCGATTTTATCGCCGGCGAAGGAACCGGTGAGATCGTAGTCGACGGATTCGGCTCCGCCCTCGCGAAACCATCTATTTATCAAGGCGCGGTCGAAGCCCAGCCACTGGTGGGCCATCTGCTCGCGCATCCACTCCTGCTTATGCTGGACCAAATCGACTAGAATGACCGACCCGCCCGGCCGCGTGATGCAGCAAAGATCGGCGATCGCGCGTTGCGGATCGGCAAGAAAGTGCAGCACCATCACGCAAAACGCGGCGTCGACGCTGCGAGAATCCAGGGGAAGCTTCAGGGCATCGCCCTGACGAAACTCGACATTATCCACCTCGCGTTCTTTCGCCACCGCGCGCGCCCGTCGTAACATTTCTTTTGATAAATCGACGCCGATTACCTTGCCGGCAAATCGCGCCAGCTCGAAGGTCAAGCTTCCGGTGCCGCAGCCGATATCAGCCACTGTGAGATTCTGCGGCAGCAGCTTCTCAATCGCGAGAGAAGTTACACGATCGTCAAAATAACTCTTGCGAATTCTCTCCCAGTCGCCGGCGACGGATTCGAAGTAACCCTGTGACCGCTGTAAACGACGGCGACGGCATTCTGCCAAGCGTTCCCGATCTCGTTTTACTTCCGGTATTTCGACCAGGCGCGATTGCAACGATTTGAACAGCTCGCCTGCCGGCTGCGGCATGTTCGAACGCACGGAAAAGTAAACGCTCGTGCCCTCTTTGCGATCTTGCACGAAGCCGGCCTCGCGGAGAATCGCCAGGTTGCGCGACACCGCCGATTGCGCCGACGCCACCACTTCCTGCACCTCGCCTACAGTCAGCTCCTCCTCGACGACCGCGGCCAAGACCCGCAAGCGCAATGGATCGGCTAATGCTTTAAGGGTACGAACAAACTCCATAGCGAGACAATCACTATATTTAAATATTATGATGGATACAAGATCTGCATTTCTTCTGAACCGTGGGCGGCTTGCACGTAGGTCGGTCAGATGTAGGGGCGACCGGCTGGTCGCCTCCCCAAAAGCGCAAAAGACAATAAACTATTGGCGTAGGTAACAGTCAACGAGACGAATGGGCGCGCAAGCATCACCAGAATTTTTGAGCAAAGATGCCGGCGCGAAAGGACGGCTCGGCGCCGTCGGAAAACTTTCCTTC
>DASXST010000068.1:0-3605 GCA_036505835.1 Pseudolabrys sp.
GGAGGTTCCCGAGCCAGTCTATCTCCTTCCGGTTCGTGATCGTGGAGCCAATGCCGCGGAAGAAGGAGCCGACCTTGAGGTTCCCGACGATGGCACCGTAGGAGACGCTCGGGAAGAGGAATTGCAAGAGCGGGATGGAAATGAAGAACCCACCGCCGATGATGACGGAGAAGATGCCGACGACGAAGCCGCCCACGAGGAGCAGCGCCGTCTCGCGCGTAAGCAGCCAGGGCGCGAGCGCGCTGATCCACGAGAGATCCATCACGGTACTTCACCCTGACGCCCGAGACGATATGAACCTCCTCCCCCTTCAGCGTCGAGAGCCACATCGCAAGATGTGCGCATCGCATGCTCCTCGAGCTTTGCTTTACGCCTCCCGACACGGCTCAGCAGGTAAATCGCTGAGCGCGGCCGGGCCATCCCATTAGCGGACATTCGCATTGCAGCAAGATTTCTTATTCGATCACCTCGTCGGCGGTGGCAAGCAGGGTGGGCGGCACAGTGAGGCCGAGCGCCTTGGCGGTCTTGAGGTTGACGACCAGCTCGTACTTGGTCGGTGCCTGCACCGGCAGGTCGGTGGGTTTCTCACCTTTGAGGATGCGATCGACGTAGCTGGCCGCGCGTCGGTACTGGTCGGGCGAAGATCGAGGCAAGGTCGAAGAGAATCGACACCATGACTGTGACGGTACGGCCGCCTCGTGAAAAATCACCAGCCTTGCTCCGCCTTATGGAGATTTGAGCTAGGACAGGCCTTCGCTACCAATCATTGCTCGAACTTTATGTTCGCTTCTTTGACGACCGCAGACCATCGTCGCACTTCGTCCCTCATGCGTGCCGTCAATTCGTCTGCGGTGCTGCCGATCGGGGTCGCCGCCAAAGCCTTCATCCGCGCTTTGAAGTCATCCGTCGCGGTGATCTGCCGGCAGGCAGCCTCGAGCTTCCCGGCGATTGGCGTCGGGATGCCGGCAGGCCCCATCAAGGCGAGGTACGTACCGCCGACCACGTCTGCCACGCCCGCTTCGGCGAGCGTCGGAATATCAGGAAGCTCGGGGATGCGGGCCGTCGTGGTGACTGCCAGGGCCCGCAGATGGCCTTCGGCAATTTGTGGCGCGGAAACCGGAGTTTCCACAAATGCGAACGCCGTTTGTCCGCTCAGCAGGCTGGTGATCGATTCACTGCTGCTGCGATAGGAAATTGCCGTAGCCGGCGCGCCAGTCTTGATCTTGAAGTGCTCGATCGGCAGCGTGAAGACCGGCGATGGCGTCGCATAATTGGCTTTGTTCGGATTGGCCTTGAGCCACGCGACCAGTTCGGCAATGGTATGCGCCGGGTGGGACTTATTAACCAGGACGATCAACGGATAGTCGGCTATCAACGAGATCGGTGTGAAGTCTTTGAATATATCGTAGGGGATGCGGTCCCAGATGGCGGTACCGACCGTCATGGCGCCGGGCGCGGCACCCAGCAGCGTGTATCCATCGGGCGCCGACTTCGCGACCGTGTCGGGCGCCAAGCGGCCACTCGCACCGGGCTTGTTCTCGACCAGAAATGTGCCGCCTAGGGCTTCTTGCAGCTTCTGCGCCACGATGCGTGCGACGGTGTCGGTACCGCCGCCAGCTCCAAATCCAATGACGATCCTGACGGTCCGGTTCGGGTAATCAACCTGCTGAGCGCTCGCCGCGACGGGCCACGCCGCTGCGCCGGCAACGAAACTAAGAAAGTCACGCCGCTTCATGTCCACTCCCAGTCTCCGGCACCCACGATCGTACTGGTCCGTCCGGTATCCCGAAAGAGGAAAGGCCGCTCAGCATCGCACGGCCGATTGAGGTTGCTGGTGGGTTGGCCAGCCGGTATGAGCACCGACGCGCGGCATCGGAGTCTTGAGCAGGGGCTCGCTGCACTGCGGGATTGCGACCGGGCCTATGTCCGCTATGGGTCAAAAGCGGCGCAGGTCATCAGCGCCAGCCGGCAGCGCATGTCCGCTTTTCCCCAAAAGCGGACATACGCGAGCTTGCACCGAGATGTCCGCTTTGTGCCAGTCGCTACCTAACGCATTGCAGCGAACAGCGCCGCCACCGACCTCATCGGCAATAGCGTACCGACGGCGGCGAAGCGCCGCCCTGCTCCGACATCGGGTGATCGGTTCAGTGCAGCGGTTTGCCCGAGGAATTTTTTTGCTGTTCTCTGTTAGTGGATGGCTTTGATCAGTGCAGTAGCCGGTTTTTAAGTTGTCCTCTTTTATGAGCCATAACTCTTTGCCGCGCAGATATGCGTGTTTTCACTAGGTTGATGCCATGACATCTCAAGCCAATTCGCAGCGCAGTGGGGGCCTTTTAGTAAGTTTTCAGGAACAACCGCGCAGCTTCCGAGATTAAGTCGGCACGGGGGCTCTTCAAAAGCGGGAGACAGTATCATGGTCGATCAAGAAGGATTCGACAGTCGAGCGACTGCGCACGCGCGACATCGTCTCGCGTGGAGCAAGGACACGGTCATAAAGACTCTCGCAGGTGTAGGCATGGCAGGACTATTGGCAATGCTCACCATCGCCGCGCATGGGCAGATGGGCACGACCGCGCCGAGCAACGGGCCGAAAGCGGAGGCCGTAGTCGACGCGACTGGGAATTTGCATGTACCCAATGACTATCGCGCCACCTATCAGTCGTTGGGAAGCTGGGCGGTAGCGGCTGAACAGGGCCAGGGTTCGAAGGAACTTCATGTCGTCTATGCATCGCCCGGGACAATCGCTGCCTATCGCAAGGACGGACATTTCGCCGACGGCGCAGTGCTCGTGAAGGAGGTGTTTCAGGCAGCCACAGGACAAATGACGACAGGCACTGTCAGCCATGCCGAAACCTTGAAAGGCTGGTTCGTCATGATGAAAGACACTAACGGCCGCCATGCCGGGAACAAGTTGTGGGGCGACGGCTGGGGCTGGTCGTGGTTCGATGCCGCCAACCCGTCAAAGACAACCTCGACCGACTACAAAACGAATTGTCGATCCTGTCATGTGCCGGCGCAAGGTTCCGATTGGATTTATGTCAACGGATACCCGCCGCTGAGGCCATAGGGCCGACGGTCACCAGAGGGGGCACTGGTTCCTTTTTTTATGGAACATAATTATTTAGAGCGCAGTTTATGCGTATGTTCGCCAGGTTGATGTAATGACATCTCAATTCTCAGTTTCCGCACGGTGCGTCATTTTTTAGCAGTGGAAGCCTCTTCCAGGAACAACCGCGCAGCTTCCGAGATTGATCCAAAAGCGGACAAACATCAGACGTCTCAATTTGTCTGCTTGCCAAAAGCGGACTCATGCACTGCAGCAAAAGATATTGCGATCTAGTCGATCACCTTGTCGGCGCGCTTCTGCTCGGTTCTCAATTCTCACAGCGAGAGCGGTAAGCTGACATGCGAGTACCCGCGCGCAGCATCGGAGGGCGCGACCGATCGAGCGTGGGCGGCTTGTCGGCATTTTTCGGCGTCGCCCCCGATTCAGACGAACCGGACGCGCATCCCGCACATACCGAGCATGATCACCGTCGCTACGAGCCCGGCGACGACCGCGCCGCCGACCATGAACCGGTCGGCGAACGCCCTGCTGACGCCAT
>DASXST010000069.1:0-1777 GCA_036505835.1 Pseudolabrys sp.
GTCAAAGAAGGCCAAAACGACAAAAGGAAATTAGTTTATGAAAACCAAAAACATCATCGTCGTCGTCGGCATTGCCTGTGCGGCGCTTATCCCCAGTTCCAGCAGCCGTGCGGATATGGTCACGGATTGGAACGAAACCGCCGAGGCCGCCATTCGTGCCAGCACACCGTCACCGCCGATTCAGACACGCGCATTGGCGATTGTGAACGCCGCCATCTACGATGCGGTCAATGGCATTGCCCGCACCTATCAACCATACTTCGTCACTGACGCCGCGCCGCCAGGCGCCCGAAAGGAGGCCGCCGCCGCGCAGGCCGCGTTCACGGCACTCTTGGGTCTTTTCCCCGGGCAGGCTGGCCTGCTCGAAGAAAAGCTGGCTGAATCGCTCGCGAGGATTCCAGGCGACCGGCGCGGGAGCCACTCTATCGCGCGCGGACAAGCTTGGGGCGAGCAGGTCGCTCAGGCCGTGCTCGCTTGGCGCGCAACGGATGGCTTGTCTACAGTCGTGCCGCCTTACTTTGGTGGCTTTGCTCCCGGTCAGTGGCGTTCGATCCCAGATGGCACAGTCCCGGGCGCGCTGCCACAGTATGCGATGCTCCTGCCTTTCACCATGAGCAATTCATCCCAATTCCGGCCGGGCCCGCCGCCTGCATTGGACAGTCCGCAGTACGCAGCCGACGTGAATGAGGTGAAAGCAATCGGCCGCGTCGATAGTGCGATCCGCACTGAAACCCAAACCGAACTCTCGCTCCTCTGGGCTGCCTCCGGTCCGCTCGAAGAGAACGCCGTGGCTCGCTCGGTCGCGCCGCGCCGCTATGCGTTGGTCGACACCGCCAGGTTCTTCGCATTGATCAACTTCGCGGCATGCGACGGAATGATTGCCGGTTTCGATGCCAAGTACCATTACGGTTTCTGGCGTCCGTTCCACGCGATTCGGCTGGCCGATACCGATGGCAATCCGGCCACCGAACCTGATCCTTCGTGGACTTCGCTCATCCCCGCGCCGAATCATCCTGAATACATCTCGACCCATTCCACTGTCACTGGCGCGACCATGCGCGTGCTGGCGCTGCTTTTGGGTAACCAGACACCCTTCACGCTGAGTTCTCCTGCCTTGCCCGGCGTGACGGCGACCTACCAAAGCTTCTCCGACGCCGCCGTCGAAGTGGGGCTTTCCCGTATCTGGGGCGGCATTCATTTCCGCACGGCTTGCGAAGTCGGACGCACGGTGGGTGAATCCATCGCGGACCAGGCGGTAACGAACTACCTTCTGCCGCAGTGAACGTCAATCGTTAAACGAGTTCCGCAAAGAGCTTGCAACGGTCCACCACTGCCGTCCCGCACGCGGATGCGGAAATGCGGGGCGGCAGTCGTCGCAACGATCAGAGAAAATGGCAGATCGTGCGGATTGCAATTTCGGCTCGTTCTGAATCGTGATTGTCGGATTGGGATTGGGCGTTGGCACGGACAAGCCTTGCTCGCGCAGTATTTGCGCATGATCTGCGATGCCCCAACACGTCTTGTAAAGCTACTCTTCGGTCTTCCTGCATTTTCCGCGTAACCTCACGCCGGATTTTCTCTAGTACATGTGTGAACGGCCAGAAAGGACCTCTCATGACGAGGAGTCAAAGAAGGCCAAAACAACAAAAGGAAATTAGTTTATGAAAGATTCAAAGATTCAGCTCAAAGCGACAACGCCACGGCGCAAAAGTCTTCGTCCCGGTTTATTTCTTATCGCGCTCGTCCTGGCGCTCGCAGGGCTTGTGTTTTCGGCGAC
>DASXST010000070.1:0-34936 GCA_036505835.1 Pseudolabrys sp.
CGGCTTACCGAAATCGAAAGACAATCTATAGAAATCCACAGACCTATACCTCGTCTATACATGGGTATAGGTGCCCCTTCGACACCGCACAGCTACGGTCAAAATCGCCCCAAAGGACAAGTACCCCACTTGTCCCCTCACGTGGTGCACCGGCGCGCGCTAAATGCGACGTCGGTGCTCTACGTTGAGTACCCGCGCAGGTCCCGCGACTTGCCGCGAGGTGCCGGCGTTGGTGCATTCCAAATCCGACAACTAGAGTTGGCAACCGGGCCGCTTTTCAGCCGGCAAAAAAACGCGGGCGACAGGGGCATCCGAGTCGCCCGCGGGGGAGGAAGTATTGGCTTTTTGGATATAGCTTGCCCGTACGGCTGGAAGCTTGGAGATAACTTCGATTTTTCCTTGAGGTAGGCGTGATTTTTTGTGAAGACGTGCCAATTAGTCCGGCGCGTGCAATGAAAGCCCGAGCCGCGAGCGCCGGCGCAGCCAAGTGGTGGCGCGATATTTCGGATCGTGCGTGATCGCGTACATTTCATCGAGCACCGAAAGCACGCGAGCACTACCCAAATTGTCGCCAAGAGCCAAGGGCCCTTTCGGATAGTTCAGGCCGAGCTCCACCCCTGTGTCGATGTCGGCTGGCGCCGCAATGCGCAATTCGGCAATACGCGTGCCGATGTTGACAATCATGGCAAGGATGCGCTGCACGACGAACCCGGGACTATCGTTGATCACGGTCACGGGTGTATTGCCAGCTGAGAGAGCCGCAACGGCTGCACCCAGCATTTCCGCACTTGTCAGCGGAGTTTTCATCACTGTGCGGCGGCCTTCGAAGCGCCCGAGCATGTCGACGGCAACCGTGCGCGCCGGATCAAGCTTCAGACGAATGGCGGCGCCCGAGGCATCCTCGCCCAGCGGCGTGACGAAACAGGGTCCACTCGCGGCCGGCTTTCCGCCGAGCTGGATCTTTACGCCCGCTGCCTTAAGCCATTCCGCAAGTTTGCGGCCACCATCCTGGTCCGCAACCCAGGCCGACGTCGGCACTGGCTGGGAGGGCACCGAAATGGTCGGCGGCGTTGCGGCCGCCGGACCGGAATAGTCATAAAAACCGCGCCCGGTCTTGCGGCCCAACAAGCCTCCGGCGACCCGCACGGCCAGTTGAGCCAAGGGTTGGTACATCGGTTCGCCGAAATACTGGTCGAAGACGCTCACCATCACAGCGTGGGCGACGTCGCCGCCGACGAGATCAAGCAATTCAAACGGGCCCATCCGAAACCCGGCACCCTCCTTCATCAGGAGATCGACCTCGCGCGGGCTCGCGATTCCTTGCGATACGATCCGCAGGGCTTCGGGCCCGTATGCGCGGCCGGCGTGATTGACAACAAAGCCAGGCGTGTCGGCGGCAACGATCGGATGCTTGTTGATGCGCTTCACGAAGCCGGTGAGCACTTCGATTAGTGCAGGGTCGCTCCGCAAGCCGTTGATCACCTCAACAAGGCGCATCAGCGGCGGTGGATTGAAAAAATGCAATCCGCCGACACGCTCCGGTCTTTCGCAAGCGGCGGCTACCTCCGTCACGGAAAGAGACGATGTGTTGGTGGCAAGCACGGCGCCAGGTGATACACGGCTTTCAAGTGCGCGGAACAGCTCGCGCTTCGCACGCAGGTCCTCAACGATGGCTTCGATGACGATGTCCGCGCTCTTTGCCTGGTCCAAAGAATGGATCGGTTTCAAGTGATCGAGCACGTTGTGTTTTGCGTCGGATGACATTCGCCCTTTCGACACCAGGCCTGCGAGAGCTGTGTCCACCGCCGCAATGGCCTCCTCCACGGCTCCATTTCGCGAATCAAACAGCAAGGTGGCCAGGCCGGCTTGAGCGCAAACCTGCGCGATCCCGCGCCCCATGGTGCCTGCCCCAAACACCGCAACGACGACGTCTGGCTTGGAAAGATTGACTGCCACGCGTCACTGTCCTTCGAACTTCGGCTTTCGCTTTTCGAGGAATGCGCGCATGCCTTCTTTCTGATCACGCGTAGCAAATTGCAATTGAAAGGCTTTTCGCTCCAGCATCAGAGCAGTATCCAGGGACGCATTGAGGCCGGCGTTCACGACTTCCTTTATCTGCATGATCGAGATCGGCGGCATCGCGGCAATCTCACGCGCAACATCGAGTGCGCGTGGCAATGCCTGCCCCGTCGGTGCGACCTCGCTGACCACACCCATGCCGAACGCTTCGGCGGCTCCGAACACTCTTCCCGTCATGATCAAAAGCATCGCGCGATGACGGCCGACAAGACGGGCAAGCTTTTGCGTGCCTCCTGCACCGGGAAGAATGCCCACCTTCACTTCGGGCAGGCCCAGTTTTGCGCCCTCGCCTGCAATAATGATGTCAGCACATAACGCGAGCTCAAGCCCGCCGCCGAGCGCATAGCCTTCGACGGCCGCGATCAACGGTTTGGGACAGTCCATGATCGCGCGCCAATATTTCTGCACATTGCGCGACATCACCTCAACCGGATCGGCTTCCGCCATCTCGCCAATATCGGCGCCCGCGGCAAAAGCAGCATCGGATCCGGTTACAATGAGGCAGCGGACGGCTTTCTCGGCGCTGTATTGCGTCACTTTTTCGGCAAGACCCGCGCGCACCTCAAGATTGAGCGCGTTCCGCACCTGCGGACGATTGATCCGCAAAACGACGATATCGTCTGACGGACGCTCAACCACGAGAGATGCCGACACGGCCATGGAGATCGATCCAGAATGCTTGTTTAACGCAGGATAACCGTGCGGCCTATCTGGAATTTAGCACAACGAGTGCATCGATGACGCCTGCTCCGACCTCGTTGCGCTTGCCCGAAATGCGGTGAGCAGATCGGGTCCGCACCTGGACAGGAGAAAGTTTCGGCTTCACGGCCAGCAGTAGCGCCGCCACGCCGCTGGCATGGGCAGCAGCAATCGAAGTGCCGGAAGTGACCTGATAGGCGCCGTTCGGCGCAGCCGCCATGATCTCAACCCCGGGCGCAGCCACTGAAAACCTGCGGTCCCCGGTTGGCCTGCGGCTTCAGCCTGTCTTCTGCGTCGGTCGCGGTCACGCCGATGACCGTAGCATCGGCGGCATAGCGGTGGCGAGTTGGGACCGGCATTGCCGAAATCAGCACGATGCACTGCGCATTGGCCCTCCGCAGCATCTCCTGCAGGATGGGGTCCGGGGGGCAGCAAAGCTCATTTTAACAATGCGAGCGTTTCTGGGAGTGGATCACCGCAACCAGCACGTCATCGCCTTTGTTGATGCGGTGCGCTTCAAGCAGGTGCAGCTTGCGCACCACGTACTGTGCAGCGGCGCCGTCTGGCACCGCGTCCGGTCTGACCGCAAGCTCGGTCTGCGCTCCGACGTAGAGCTTGTTGGCCTGGCCAGCGGTGAGGCCCGGGAAATCCCGCCGTATCAAGCGCAAAGTATCGGCAACCGAGCGGCCGCCATCGATGTGCCAGCGGCTGATGGTCCGCCCGGTTAGGCTGAAACTTTGCGTTCCAATTGCGTCACTTGCAACGTGCGCGCGAGCGGGTTCGTTGTCAACAAAACGCGCTTCTCCCGAGGGCGGAATATCGAAATTGCGTCGCGGGACGCGACCGTTAAGCACGGTCTGCTGGGCTGGCGCGGACGTGATAGCGCCAGCCACAATCGCGATTGCAACCAACGTGGCTTTCGCAAGCCCCCGCATTACCCCTCAGCCTCCCCAGGATGGGCTCAATCATTGTACACGGCCATTGGTCGCGCACCATGCCCGCGCGGTTCAAGTGACCGGGAAGTTGCTGAAAGTCTAATGCGGTCGTGTCACCACTGCGTCGATCAGCTTGCGGCATTCCGCCAGCTCATGCAGGACCGCCTGCAACTTGCGGAGGTCCTCCCGACCGAGGCGGGCAGGGGCAGCCGTCGAAGACGGTTGACGCGGCGCCGCTGGAATGGAGTCCGGCGCCGCATTGGATGGATCAGACGCTGAAACACTGTGGATGGCGCGATCGGTCGAGTCGACGCGGGGAACCGGCGCGCTTGTGAGGGGCGGTTCGACACGCGTCTCGTCGTCTCGATCTCCGAGATCCCGACCGATCAGTGAGGAAAGGCGGCCGCGAAAGCCGCGCTCTTCGTCCGCTGGAACATCGTTTGCCATCACAGCCTCCTCAACAAACTCTTCCTCTTCGACTCTTCCATGCGGCGGCTGTGGCGCGCCTTCCTGCCAAACAACCTGAACGAACTTCGGACCTTGCTCGCGCAAGATGCGTTGCACACCGCGAATGGTGTAACCTTCGCCATAGAGAAGATGGCGAATGCCACGCAGCAAATCGATATCGTCGGGACGATAATAGCGACGGCCGCCGCCGCGCTTCATCGGCTTGATTTCGTGAAAGCGGCTCTCCCAAAAGCGCAGAACATGCTGCGGTAGGTCGAGCTCGTCCGCCACCTCACTGATAGTGCGAAATGCGTCCGGCGCCTTGTTGTCCAAAGCGGGCCACTCCTTCCGAGTTGATCCAAACGCGGGTACGCTGCGCAGACCGGCTTACGCAAGTTGCTCAACGCTGCCGTTGTTAATGCGTTGCTTGAGGATCGCCGACGGCTTGAACACCATGACACGCCGCGGTGAGATTGGTACTTCCTTACCGGTCTTTGGATTACGGCCGATTCGTTGGCCCTTCTTTCGTACTACAAATGACCCAAAAGACGAAAGTTTGACGGTTTCTCCGCGCTCGAGGCAGTCGGTGATCTCCTTGAGCACCAATTCTACCAGCGCCGCCGATTCCGTCCGAGACAGACCGACTTTTTGATACACCGCCTCACACAAGTCGGCTCGCGTAACAGTTTTTCCCGTCATCGCCTGCGCTGCCCCCGGCGAAGGTATCCCGCTGAATTATCGACGATATTAGCATGGCCAAAAGGGGTCAACGGGGCCACTCCAGATTGTGAAAAGATACCCCCCGCCCATTGCGCGCGGGCAACACACCGTCCGGAAGAGTTACCACCGCATGAGCGCGGATCCCCAGGTAAAGCCGCCGCCCATAGCCTCCAGAAGGACGAGATTGCCGCGTTTGATCCGCCGATCAGCCACGGCGTCTGCCAAGGCCAGCGGGATTGAGGCCGCAGACGTGTTCCCATGGCGGTCCACGGTAACCACGACTTTTTCGGGGGCAATGCCCAGCTTGTGGGCGGACCCATCGATGATCCGCTTGTTGGCCTGATGTGGCACAAACCAGTCGATATCGGCAGCCGAAAAGCCGGTTGCCTTGAAGGCACTATCGATCACGTCGGTGACCATGGCTACCGCGTGCTTGAAGACCTCGCGTCCCTCCATTCGAAGACGGCCGACGGTTTGGGTCGATGAAGGCCCACCGTCCACGTAGAGCTTCGCCTTGTGCCGGCCATCCGAACGGAGGTGAGTGGTCAGGATCCCACGGTCCTCCCGAGTGCCCGTCTGCGGCTGTGCCTCAAGGACCAGGGCGCCGGCGCCATCGCCGAAGAGGACGCAGGTCGTGCGGTCGTTCCAGTCGAGGATGCGAGAAAACGTCTCGGCTCCGATCACAAGGGCACGCTTGTATGCGCCACCGCGCAGCAGCGCATCCGTCACCTGAAGCGCGTAGACAAACCCGGAACACACCGCCTGCAAATCGAAGGCGGCGCCATGCGTAATGCCGAGCCCGCACTGCACGGAGACAGCCGTCGCGGGAAAAGTCTGATCGGGCGTCGAGGTCCCCAACACGATCAGGTCGATCGAACTTGCCTCGACATGCGCGTTGGCGAGCGCCGCCCGCGCCGCGTTCAGCGCAAGATCGGAAGTAAGCTCGCCTGGCGCAGCAATGTGCCGCTCGCGAATGCCGGTACGCTGTACGATCCACTCATCGGTGGTTTCGACCGAGCGGGCCAACTCGTCGTTGCTCACAATGCGCGACGGCAGATAGCTGCCACAGCCGAGCACGACCGAACGCAGCACTGTCACGAGCCGGCTCCAGTCGCCAGAAGAGTGTTGCCCGCTTTCAAGTCGCGCGCCATCGACTGGCCAATCTTGGCGAGCAATTCATATCGCACCATGTCGTAGCCCATGTCGATCGCCGCCGCAGTGCCTTCAGCGTCGGCGCCGCCATGGCTTTTGATCACAACGCCATTAAGCCCGAGGAAAACACCGCCATTGGCCTTGCGCGGATCCATCTTCTCTCTCAGCGTTCGGAACGCCGGCCGCGCGAGCAAATAGCCAAGTCGCGCGGCCAACGTCCGGTTCATGGCCGAGCGCAAGTAAGAAGCAAGCTGATGCGCGGTGCCCTCCGCCGTCTTGAGCGCGATGTTGCCCGCGAACCCTTCTGTCACAACAACGTCGACTGAACCTTTGCCGATGTCATCTCCCTCGACAAAGCCATGATAGTCGAAGTGCGGGAATTGCCCCTCGCGCAGGATGCGCCCGGCCTCCCGCACCTGCTCTAATCCTTTGACTTCTTCAACGCCAATGTTGAGTAGCCCCACAGTCGGCCGTTCGATATCGAACAGGACGCGGGCCATGGCACTGCCCATAGCCGCGAGATTAACGAGATGCGTCTCGTCGGCGCCGATCGAAGCGCCGACGTCGAGCACCACGGATTCTCCTTTCAGCGTGGGCCACAACGCGGCAATTGCCGGACGCTCGATCCCTTCCATCATCTTGAGATTGAAGCGCGCCATCGCCATCAGCGCGCCGGTGTTTCCAGCCGAGACTGCAACATCGGCCTCATGCTTCTTCACGGCGTCGATAGCCAACCACATTGACGACTTCCAGCGCCCGTAACGCAGCGCCTGACTCGGCTTGTCATCCATGCGGATCGATACGTCGCTGTGTACGAGCTTCGATTTGGCTTTCAGACGCGGCAGGGCGTCGAGCACGGGCTGCACGACAGCGCTGTTGCCGAACAGCAAATATTCGATATCCGGATGGCGGCTGAACGACAGATCAGCGCCCGGTAATATCACCGTCGCACCATGGTCGCCCCCCATGGCATCGAGCGCAATACGAACCTTATCCGGCATGCATCGCTCTTGGCGGCGTTCGCGCCGGCATCGCGGCCATCTGAAACGGACGCACGGGCGCGACCATAACGGCTCGGCCGCGACAAGCAAGCTGGTTTTCCGCTACCTGCATAGCCCGATGCCCCCGTTTTTTTGCTGGCTAACCGCCGCTCAAGCGTTTTTTCAGCGCTTCCAGGGCCGCGAACGGTTTTGCGCTGTCATCCTCTGACTTCAGCGGCGAGAATTCGGCTCCCGGCTTGCGCGGATAGGGATCGATGCCAAGAAGCAAAAATTCGATCGCGATTGCTCCCAAGTCCAGTTTGTCGTCGGACAGTGGTTCTGGTGGATCTTCTTCAGCTGCTCCACTCGTGTCGCCCGTAGGCTCGACCGCCAATGACGGAGCGAATTTCAAATCGACGATTTCTTGCACTTCGCTCTCAATAGGCTCCAGCGTGACGACACAGGTCTGGCCGACGCGGGCATTAACCTGACCGGTGACGCGCACGCTCGTCCCTCGGCGCACCAGATCGAACACCCCCGACAGCCGACTCAGCTCGCGCAATCCCGCGAGCCCGGTGAGCTGGGCACGGACGATGTCGGGTGCATCAATCTCGACATGCAGTCCAGTGTCCGGAATTTCATCGACGGCCACCGGCACGCTCCACGGGGATTGGTTTTTCTGCATCAGTTTCAGTCTTCTGCCCAGTAACCTTAGCTTTCAACAGGAACATTAACGGATTGGGTCCTCCATTCGCAGCTTACCCGCCAAAAGGTCGGCCGGTGGCTGTGCCTCAAGACCCCGTACAGCTTTCCGAATATAGGCCGCAAGGCGCACGGGCGCAGCCGCCTGGGGGACCGAGCCGCCGTAGACATTCCTGGACAAGGCCGCGACCAGTGCCTCGTCCCTGTCCGATCCCAGCGCGCTGCGGTAGGCCTGCGCGCGCCCATAAAAAGCTTCGCCAATGCGCTGCATTTCCTTTGGCACTGATGGGTCGTCGATGCCGATTTCGCGCAAATTATCGTCCATGTCCTCGCAAAATCGGTCGAAAAGAGCCTGACCCATGGTCCGCAATTCGGAACCCTCCGCCAAACGGTCTAGGACAATCGCGAGGTGCAAAACCAGGAGGTCAAATCGCCCATTGACCGTGTCGGGGACGCGGTATTCGCGGTAAAAACACGGCAATCGCGCCTGTGCCACGATCGTGCCATACAGGGTCGAAATGGTGTCCTGCCGCGAGCGGCGGCGAAACAGGGAAAAAATCATCGGGTCGGTTCGGGGTGACAGCGGCTGCCGCGTACGTCAACGTCCCTATTGATGCAAGTCTGAAATGAAGTTGCCGGGTTCGGGTTCAAAAACAATTTCTCGAAGGTACCGTCTCGCGTTGGCGTTGACGGGAGCATTCCTTCTTGCGGCCTGCGGCTTCACCCAGGAAACGTTGCAGCGCGGCTACGTGCTGCCAGAGGGTGCGCTGGAGCAGGTTCCCGTCGGCGCCACCCAAGAGCAGGTGCTGATCGTGCTCGGCACACCTTCAACCGTCGCGACGGTTAATGGCGATGTCTTCTATTACATCTCGCAAAAGGCCCAGCGTTCTGCCGCTTTCATGCCATATGAAGTATCCGATCAGCGCGTCATCGCGGTCTACTTCGACAAGGAACGGCGTGTCACGCGGCTCGCGAATTACGGGCTGAAGGATGGAAAGATCTTCGACTTCCTGTCCCAAACCACGCCCACTGGCGGCCAGGAGTTGAGCTACCTGCGCAACATATTCAAGAACGTGGGCTTCCATCTGTAGTGCGCCGCGCTTGAAAAAGGGCCCGGAGCTCGCGCGGGCCCTTGCGTTTTCATTCGCTCGATCAGTGAGCCAGCACCGCAAGAAGCAACAGCGCCACGATGTTGGTGATCTTGATCATCGGGTTCACGGCGGGCCCCGCCGTGTCCTTGTAGGGATCGCCAACGGTGTCGCCAGTCACGGCGGCCTTGTGAGCATCCGAGCCCTTGCCGCCGTAGTGGCCGTCCTCGATGTACTTTTTGGCGTTATCCCAGGCACCCCCGCCCGATGTCATCGAGATGGCGACGAAGAGCCCGGTGACGATGACACCCAGCAACATCGCGCCGACTGCCGAGAACGCTGCAGATTTGCCGGCAGGACCGCCGCCCGCGATGAAGTAAATCGCGAAATAGCACACAATCGGCGACAAGACCGGCAGCAATGACGGCACAATCATTTCCTTGATCGCTGCCTTCGTGAGCATGTCAACGGCACGCCCGTAGTCCGGCTTGTCCTTGCCTTTCATGATGCCCGGCTTGGCGCGAAATTGTCTGCGCACCTCCTCGACGATGGCACCGGCGGCGCGGCCAACGGCGGTCATCCCGAGCGCCCCGAACAGGTATGGCAGCAAACCGCCGAACAGGAGGCCGACCACCACGTACGGGCTGTTGAGCGAGAAATCGAGCCGAATGCCCTGGAAGTATGGGTGTTGGGAGGCCGTGCTGATGAAGTAGCGCAGATCCTGGTTGTATGCCGCGAACAGCACCAGCGCGCCCAGCCCGGCAGAGCCGATAGCGTAGCCCTTGGTGATCGCCTTTGTGGTGTTGCCGACTGCGTCGAGCGCGTCGGTGGATTTGCGCACGGTTTTCGGCAGACCCGCCATCTCGGCAATGCCGCCGGCATTGTCGGTGACCGGCCCGAACGCATCGAGCGCAACAACCATGCCGGCAAGGGCCAGCATCGAGGTGACCGCAATGGCAATGCCGAACAGTCCCGCTTGCGCATAGGCGACGAGAATGCCGGCAATGATGACCAGAGCTGGCAGCGCAGTCGCTTCCAGCGACACCGCCAGGCCTTGAATGATGTTGGTACCGTGGCCGGTGACAGACGCCGAAGCGATCGACCTTACGGGGCGGAAATTGGTGCCGGTGTAGTATTCGGTGATCCAGATGATCAAACCGGTCACGACCAGGCCAACGACCGCGCAGATATACAGCGCCTTGCCGGTGAAGGACGCGTCGGCGATCGGGCCCATGCCGATCAGGTAGTCGGTGACGAACCAGATGGCGATGAGCGAGAGCACCGCAGAAGCGATAAAGCCCTTGTATAGCGCTCCCATGATCGATTCTTTTTTGCCCAGCCGAACGAAGAATGTGCCGATGATCGAGGTGATGATGCAGGCCCCGCCGATGGCCAAGGGATAAGTCATCATCGGCATCAGCGTCGGCGTATTGGCGAAGAAAATTGAAGCGAGAACCATGGTTGCGACGATGGTGACCGCATAGGTTTCGAACAGGTCGGCAGCCATGCCGGCGCAGTCGCCGACGTTGTCGCCTACGTTGTCGGCAATCGTCGCGGGATTGCGCGGATCGTCTTCAGGAATACCGGCTTCAACCTTGCCGACGAGATCCCCGCCGACGTCGGCCCCTTTCGTGAAAATGCCGCCGCCGAGACGGGCGAAGATCGAAATCAACGACGCGCCAAAGCCCAGGGCGACCATCGCATCGATCACGGTGCGATCATTCGGCGCTTTGTGCAGTATGCCTGTGAGGAAGCCGAAATAGAGCGTGACGCCCAGCAGCGCGAGACCCGCGACGAGCATGCCGGTTATGGCACCGGCCTTGAATGCGAGCCCAAGTCCGCCGGCGAGCGATTTCGTCGCGGCCTGCGCCACGCGTACGTTGGCGCGCACCGAAACGTTCATGCCGATGAAGCCCGTGGCGCCCGACAAAATGGCGCCGATGGCAAAGCCGACCGCCACCAGCCAGCCGAGCGTGAAGCCGATGATCAGGAAAACCACGATGCCGACGACGCCGATCGTGGTGTATTGCCGCCTGAGATAGGCCTGCGCGCCCTCGCGCACGGCGTCGGAGATCTCCTGCATTTTCTTGCTGCCGGGATCGGCGCTCATCACCGATTGGATCGCCCAGATCCCGTATACGATCGCGAGCACCCCACAGCTGACGATCATCCATAGCGTATTCATGTTGGCCATTGTCCTCGATTTGATTGGTGCTGGCGGGACGAACGCTCCCGCCGGCGCCAGGAGCGTCGAGGATGGCCGCTTGTAAGGGCGCTTCACCCCGACCGGTAAGCGCGCGGATATAGCCAAAAAGTTGCGGACTGCGCAACGCGTAAATAGCGCGACGGAACAAGGTATTCCGTGGGAACGGCTTTTTTTGCATCACTGTTATTGATCGGACCGTGAGTGTGAATACTGGCGGGCGTTTTCATTTATTTGCGCGTCCTTCGTTCAATCCTAAGCTATTTCAACGCAAACCAAAGTTTTGCGACAGCGCTGCACCAATTGGAGAGAGGCCCTCGGGATTGGTGACAGGATTGATGCGCCCGGGCGTGCATTGGGGTCGCCGGTCAAGACAAAGCAGTTTTCCTTGGAGGTTGGTGTCGAAATAGGCCGGTCCAGGTTGAAGAGCTTGCGGGTGAACGTTACGCCGGCTTGCCAATTCAGATAGGCACGAAGCGGAAAGCCGCCGAGGTCCGGCGACTGGTTGCCAAACCAGGAATAACCAGCGGCGCCTGAGATAGACATACCCACGTCGGGCGGAAGCAAGTTACTGGGCACGATGAACCCCAACCCCGCAGCTGCGTACCCGTGTTCGAGACGTTTGGTGAATATGCGAATCCGCCAGCAATGCGGATAGAGTCGGAGATCCGTTTTATCGGCGCGGATAGCTGCTTCCCAATAGTCAATCCATTGCTCCCAGCGGCGACAATTTCGCCTGGATAGAGGAAGTAGGTCGCGCCAAGATCGAAATCGACATTTCCGATCGTTTGGCCGATGCCGCCGCTCATCGTGATTTCAGTGGACGGCTGGGTCGGCAGCTTGACACTTGCGACCCCAACGCCAGCGTAGAGTTGCGCGAATGCGGCCTCGATGGCGGCGCCGACTGCCGGCGTGTGATCCAAGAGTGCAGTGCCGCGATAGATATAGTCGGTTGCAAACCCGCCGCGGAAGTTCAATTCAAGCTGGTTCGGCGCGCGATCTGATGTCGGTGGCTTGCCTTGGGGGCGGACCAGCTGCGTCCGCCCAGGCTGATCTCACCTCCGGTTTCGTTCGCTTGCGGCGAGACCTGGGCGTGCGCGGGGTCGCTGCTGCAACAAGCAAGCAAAACGCGGCGACCGAGGTCCACCGCGTCTGCGCGAACGCGACGTAATTCGGTCCCGGAACTCCACTTGCGGATTGCGTAATAAGCGTCCGGTCAGGCCGGATGCTTGAGTTTCCTCAGGCGAAACGCAAGCGCGATGTAAATGCATCCAGCGAGCATCGCGTACCAGCCGATGATCCAGACTACCGCCAGTGCGCCGGCGCCGGGCTGAACCAACAAGAGAACACCAAAGGCAACCGAAAGCAGGCCGCTGAGGATCAGCAGCCATTCACCTTCGATCTCCTTGCGCAACTGGATCGCGCCCCAGATCTGCATCACGCCAATGATGATCGCCCAGACGGCGATGAACACCAGCAGCACCAGGGCGGTGATGCCGGGCCAGGCAAATGCCAGCAGGCCAGCGAGAATTCCGGCAATGCCGACGATAGCGAGCCAGACGCGTGAACCGGCCTGGCCGCCGGGGCCCGCAATCGCTCCCCAGAGCGCGAAAATGCCATCGGCCAGGGCGAAAGCTCCCCAAAGCAGTGTCAATGTAAGCAAGGTGATGACCGGCCAGATGAACGCGAGAATGCCAAAGACAATGGCAGCAATTCCGCGCAGCAGCACGAGCCACCATTTGTCGGCCATCGTGCGCAATAGCGCGACGCCTGTGAATGGCGAAGTTGGCGTGGGTTGAATGTGTGCGGTGGACCATGCCGGTTCTCCCTCAGTTTCGATTTGAACGGCAAGAATTCGCTGATTCAATGGGCACTGAATGACAGTGCTCGAAGCCGCATCCAGCCACAGCAAGGGTACTCCTGAGAAGCAAGCGGAGAAAGTTTCTCAACGAAAGTTGAAGCGTCCGCATCCGGTAAGCCGACACCGTTCTCGACGGCGATTGGCTTTGCCCAAGCCCGCAAGCCAACCGGTGCCGCTGGTCTATACCGTCGCTGGACGTGGCCGCAGCGCGAGCCACAACAGCATGGCACCGGTCACGAAAATGGTGGGCAAGATCACCTCGTTGATCGCCGTCCAGCCGAATTTTTCGAGCAACTGGCCGGAAGAAAACGAGCTCAGCGCCATGCTCCCGAAGATCAGGAAGTCATTAAACGCTTGAACCTTGTTGCGCTCGTACGGCCGGTGCCACTGCGTCACCATGGTGGTTGCGCCGATGAAGGACAGGTTCCATCCGAGCCCGAGTAGCACGAGCGCGATCCAGAAATGCGCCACCGGCATGCCGGAGATCCCGACCACGGCGGTCATGCCAGGCCGATGCCCGTGATGCGTTCGATGCCAAAGCGCGCGATCATGGCGCCGGTGACGAAGCTCGGCGCGTACATCGCGAGCACGTGCCACTGGATGCCGAGTGCTGCATCGGTGACCGAATGACCGCAGCCGACCATCGCGAGCGGCGCCGAGGTGTGAGGTGCCTGTCCAAGCGGCGGTACCTTGACGAATTGCAGCACGATCGCCGCTGCCAACGCACACACCGACTGCCCTAGATAGCTTGCTGCGAAGAGATGCGGCGGCAGCAGGTCCTTTGTGAAGATGATAAGCTTCGGTCCCAGCACGGCCGCAAAGACGCCGCCAGCCAAAACCCAGGAAACGACTTTCGGCCTGTACGCATCGCATGCAGGATATGCTGGATTGGCTCGGCAACAGCCGACATTCGAGGACTCCCGGACAGGCGCGCGTTCTAGCTGCAATCGCACTGAATCGCCACTGCCGCCGATGCAGAGCAGCATCGATCAGGGCAACCCGAACCGTTCATCCGCTCGGAGGTGAAAATCACTTCCGAGTGAGAAATCAGCGCCGACAAGAACAAGCCCATTTCATTACCGCGTAAGCGGGAATCCAGTATCGACGGATTAAGCGATTATCCCTTTTTTCGCGGACCGCGGAGCGCTCGAGTATTATCTGTAAACATTATCGCTCCGGGATGACGTATGGTCGCCGCCCTCGCCTCCTCGATCGACAGCGCGCCGATCTGGCCAAGAGATGCGCGCAGTTCATCGATATAAAGGTTGATCAGATAGCCGGGACCGTCATCACCCAGCGCGCCGACCGCCCACAGGAACGTTTTTCCGGCGAACGCCGCATCGGCGCCGAGCGCCAGCGCGCGCATGACGTCCTGCCCGCTGCGCACACCGCTATCGAGCAAAACTGTTGCTTTCTTTCCGACCGCCGCAACGATCGCCGGCAAAACATCAATCGACGGCACCAGCGCCTCGATCTGTCGGCCACCGTGGTTGGAAACCCAAATTCCGTCGATGCCGAGCGCGACCGCCTTCTCGGCATCCTCCGGATGGAGAATACCCTTCACGGCCATCGGACCCTTCCACGCGTCGCGATAGCGCTTGACCTCTTCCCATGAAAAAGCGCCGCCCATGCGTGCGCGCGCGAAAGCAATGATTTCGTTGGTACTGGCTCCCTCCGGCGCGTACTCGCTGATCGTCGCGAAACGCGGATAGCCATGACGCAAGAGCGCGAACAGCCATCTCGGCCGCACCATCATCTCGTAGATCATGCGCGCATTCGGACGGAATTCGTGCGCGAGTCCGGCATAGGTTTCGCGCGAGCGGGTGGTGCGCACCGGCACGTCAAGCGTGAGCACAAGCACCTTGGCGTCGACCGCTTGCGCGCGCCGCACAAGATCGAAACCCATCTTGTGATCGTCGTGCCAGCACCGGTAGAGCTGCAGCCAGAACACGTCGGGAGCGGCTTCTGCGGCCTGCTCAATAGTCGCCCCGCCGGCGACGCTGAGCGTATAAGGAACGCGCGCCCGTTGTGCCGCTTTTGCCATCAGGAGATCCGCGCCCGGCCAGACCAGCGATGGTCCGCCCATCGGCGCAACGCCAATAGGGGCCGCATAGCTGCGGCCGAAGAGCTTGACGTCGACCGGCGGAAGGCTCGGCATAACGCCGTAGCGCGGCACGATTTCCACACCATCAAATGCCGCCCAATTATGAGCAATACCGACATCATTGCCGGCGCCGGTGTCGCCATATTCGAAAGCAAAAAGCGGAACCTTGCGGGGCGCTCTTCGGCGCAGCCAGGCTGTTGTTGGAAAATGCTTGTGGTGTTTGGCAAAGCCAAGAGGCTGTTCGACAGGCTTCACCGCCGCCTGCTTGGCTGTCGTGTCATGCATCGCGAATTCCTGCTCCTTCAATGTGCATTATACAGGCGCCATCCACGTTCGTCCTCGGCGGAATTGGTCCGGACGCACATTCTAAAAATGGCTGAACGAGGCACGCTTGAACGTCAGCGTTTCACCATTTGACGCTAGAAAGCGCGCGCCCTCCCCGGTCTTTATCTGTCCGATTTCCGTGACCGCAACGCCGGCGGTCTTCGCCGCGGCCTGAAAGCTCGCACACTTGTCCGCCGGCACGCTGCAGACAATCTCATAGTCATCGCCACCTGTCAGGGCGGCCTCCAGAGCGGTTGAATCTGCAGAAATCACTGCTTTGGCCGCTTCCGAAAGCGGTATTCGCCCGACATCGATATCGGCCGCCACGCCGGATGCACGGCAAAGCTTGGCAAAATCGCCGACAAGGCCATCGGACACATCCATCGCCGCAGAGGCGTGGGTGCGCACCTCTTCCGCTAGCGCATTGCGCGGCTGAGGCAGGAGGTAGCGCGAGAGGAGATGCTGTCTTTGCGGCTCGCTCAGTTTCCAGTTCTTTCCTTTGCGCAACTGAACGCCGAGCGCGGCATCGCCGATGGTGCCGCTGACATAAACCCGGTCACCCGCCTTCGAGCCGGCGCGCCGAACCATCGTGCCTTCGGGAACGCTGCCGAACATGGCGATCGAAATCGTAACCGGTCCGGGTGTGCGAGCGGTGTCTCCGCCAAACAGCGGGCAGCTGAACAGCACCGCATCGGCACGGAGCCCTTCGGCAAATTTTTCTAGCCATTCGTCCCCAGTTTCAGTGGGTAGCGCGAGAGAAAGCAGGAAGCCGAGCGGCCGCGCGCCTTTTGCCGCAAGGTCGGACAAGTTTACGCGCAGCGCCTTGCGCGCCACGTCATCTGCGGCATCGTCCGAAAAAAAATGGACGCCGCCGACAATGGCGTCGGTCTTGAGCACCAGGTCGCATCCGGGAGGGGACCTGAGAAAAGTGGCGTCATCTAAGAGACCCAGCGCACCGGGATGTGTGGCGAGCGGCTTGAAGAAACGCGCGATCAGGCGATCCTCGGCCGACATTTTGTCGTCCGCCGCCATCGTTTCACCCCGCGGCGCGATCGAACTCGCCGCTGCGCAAGCGCCGCGCGAGCTGGTCGAGCACAGCATTGACCATTCCTGTCTCGTCGCGCTCGACGAAAGCAGCGGCAACGTCGGCATATTCGGCTACGACGACGCGCGCAGGAACGTCGAGGCGGTGGATCAGCTCGTAGGCACCAGCGCGCAGAGCCGCGCGCAGAACCGCTTCGATGCGTTTAAGCGGCCAGCTTTTCGACAGGGCCTCGTCGATCAGGGGATCGAGATCGCGCTGTTCGCGTACCACGCCCGATACAATGTCGCGAAAGAATGCCGCCTCAGCCGGAAGATATTGCGCACCCTCGACCTCGCGGCCAATCCAGTGGCTCTCGAATTCGGCAAGGATTTCGTTGAGGCCACTGCCGGCCAGATCCATCTGATAGAGCGCCTGCACGGCCGCAAGTCGGGCGGCGCCCCGCTTGTTCGCCTTACGGGGATCCTTGTTGTTGCGCGCGTGCCCGGGGCCCATCACCGCCACACCAGCGTTTGCTTGAGCGCAACCATTCTCAGCGCGGCACGGGCGGCAACCCCACCTTTGTCGCCCTCTTCGGCCCGAGCTCGGGCGTGCGCTTGCGCTTCATTGTCGACCGTAAGGATGCCATTGCCGACGGCGAGCCGCTCCTTCACCGCAAGATCCATCAGCGCCCGCGCAGATTCGTTCGCGACGATATCGAAATGGTGAGTCTCGCCACGGATCACGCAGCCAAGCGCAACCACTCCGTCATAGGGCGCACGGCGGCGCCGCGCGGCATCCATGGCGATCGCGATGGCGGCCGGGATTTCGAGCGTCCCTGGCACGGTTATTTGATCATAGCGCGCGCCCGCATGGTCCAGGGCGCGCGTGGCGCCGCGCAGAAGCTCATCGGAAATCTGATTGTAGTAGCGCGCCTCCACGATCAGCATGTGCAGGCCGTCACGCTTTTTCGCGCCGCGCTTGCTTGTGCCTTTGGCCATCGACCCAATTCCTGTTTTCAGCGCGGTGGTAGCAAGGGGTGCGGCCATGAACAAGGTGGTAGACCCACCGACCTGTTTACTTCATCTCCGCGAGCCGCGCCGCGTAGCGGGCCATGGTGTCGACTTCGAGATTGACGTCATCGCCCTTGCGCAATTCACCAAGCGTCGTGACGCGCAATGTGTGCGGGATAATGAGCACCGAAAACGTGTCGCCTTCCACGGCGTTGACGGTGAGGGAGACCCCGTCGATCGCAACCGATCCTTTGGCCGCGACAAAGCGCGCAAGCTCGGGTGGCGCGCGCAGCACGAACCGGGCCATCTCCTTCATGTCTTCGCGGCCCGCCACCGTTGCAAGGCCGTCGACGTGACCCACCACAAGATGCCCGCCGAGATCGTCGCCGAATTTGAGCGGGCGTTCTAGATTGACTTTGGTTCCCACATGCCAGCGGCGGACGGTCGTGACCCGGAGCGTCTCGTCCGCGGCGTCGAACGAGAACCAGGTGCGGCCATTTTCCTCGCCTGCATCGACGACGGTTAAACACACGCCCGAACACGCAATGGAGGCTCCTTGCACGATCTCGGCGCGCGGATAGCCGCATGCAATCGTAATGCGGTGCAGGTTCCCGCCTTGCGGCCTCACCGAACGCACTTCACCCAGATCGGTGACGATGCCGGTAAACATCAGAGGGAGTTCCGTTGCGCGGCCATTATGACGCTCGCGCAAAGTACTCGATGGTGTCAGTGGCCAGTTTGTCTCGGCCCAGAGGTTTGAGCCGGCCCGTCAGGACATTGAGCCGCATACCCTCCAGCGGATCGATGCCATCGCCACCGATCGCTTTCTCTCCGCGCAGCAGCACCAATTCGTCCACAAGATCCGCTTCGACCAAACTTGCCGCAATCCTTGGTCCCCCTTCGACCATCAGCCGCGTGATGCCATGCTCGGCCAGGACATTGAGAACCTGTTGCAGATCGAGGCGGCCGCCATGGTCATCGACACGAAAGACCTTGCAGCCCTTCTGCTGCAGAATTTCCTCGGCAATCGCCGATGGCCTGCTCGAGGTAAAGATCCAGGTCGGTGTTTCGCGCACGGTCGCAACCACGGAAGTCGCGAGCGGCACGATCAGCTGCTCGTCGAGCACCACGCGAACCGGGGAGCGCTCGAACATGCCTGGCAATCGGCAGGTCAACTGCGGGTCGTCGGCCAGCACGGTGCCAATCCCCACGAGGATGGCGTCGGCAGCGGCACGCATCTGGAATGCGCATTCGCGAGCGGCCTCCCCCGTAATCGCCGCCGGTTTCCGGCCGGCAAGACCTGCCTTCCCGTCGGCGGAGATCGCGAGCTTGAGTGCGACGTGCGGCCGGCCAAGGCTGACGCGCGCGATATGGCCGGCATGCGTGCGGCGGGCCTCATCCGCGCCGAGACCGACCTCTACGGCGACGCCTTTGGCGCGCAGGCGCTCGTGGCCCTGTCCGGAAACCTCCGGGTTTGGATCTTCGAGTGCCGACACCACCCGCGCGATGCCGGCTCGAATAATCGCGTCCGCGCAGGGCGGCGTTTTGCCCTCGTGCGAGCAGGGCTCGAGTGTGACGTACATCGTCGCGCCCTGCGCTGCTTTTTTGGCGCGGCGCAATGCCTCCACTTCCGCATGCGGGCGGCCGCCCGGTTGCGTCCAGCCGCGGGCGAGAATCGTGCCGTCCTTCACGATAACCGCGCCGACCGCCGGATTTGGCCAGGTCCGCCCGAGATTGCGGCGACCCAGCGCCAGCGCGAGGCGCATGAAGCGCTCGTCGGAGGAAAGATCAGAGATCGCGGTCGCTTCTTGATTCATTTGCGCGCACTGGCGGCGGGGCGGCCGTCATCATCGCCCGACAATTCGTCGAGAGCGGCGCGGAAATCCTTCGCCTCGCGGAAGTTGCGATAGACCGAGGCAAAGCGCACGTAGGCGACGTCGTCAAGTTCGCGCAAGTGCTCCATGACGATCTCGCCGATCGCTTCCGACGAAATTTCGCTCTCGCCCTGGCTCTCCAGCTCGCGGACGGTTTTCGAGACCATTTGCTCGATACGCTCCGGCTCGACCGGGCGCTTGCGCAAGGCGATCTGCACCGAGCGCATCAGCTTGTCGCGATCGAAGGGCACCCGGCGGCCATTGCGCTTGATCACAGTCAGCTCGCGCAGTTGCACGCGCTCGAAAGTCGTGAAACGGAAATTGCACGTCAGGCAGACGCGGCGGCGGCGAATGACCGCCGAATCCTCGGTCGGCCGCGAGTCCTTCACTTGCGTATCGAGACTTCCGCAACTCGGGCAACGCATGGCGAGCCTTTCACTGTCATTCCGGGGCGCCCGCAAAGCGGGCGAACCCGGAATCCAGATGCCGCGACGCTTCTGTCTGGATTCCCGGGCCGGCGCTACGCGCCGTGCCGGAATGACAGCGGAAAAACAGCAACAGCATCTTTAATCCTGGTAAATCGGAAATCTTTCAATCAATGTCTTCACTTTGGCGCGCACCGCAGCCTCCACGAGGGAGTCTTCCTCGACGTGTTTTTGCGACAGGACGTCGAGGACTTCGACAATCATGTCGCCGACCTGGCGGAATTCTGCGATCCCAAATCCCCTGGTCGTGCACGCGGGGGTGCCGAGCCGAATGCCCGATGTGACCGTCGGCTTTTCCGGATCGAACGGGATCCCGTTCTTGTTGCAGGTGATATGGGCGCGGCCCAGCGCCCCTTCGGCGACCTTGCCAGTCAGCCGTTTCGGCCGTAGATCGACCAGCATCAAATGCGTGTCGGTGCCGCCGGACACGATGTCGAGCCCGTCCGACTTCAATCGCTCGGCCAGCGCCTTTGCATTCTCGACGACATTGCGCGCATAGGTACGGAAGCTCGGCCGCAGCGCCTCGCCGAAAGCGACCGCTTTGGCAGCGATGACGTGCATCAACGGTCCGCCCTGCATGCCGGGAAATACGGCGGAGTTGAGCTTTTTCGCAATCTCCTCGTTGTTGGAAAGAATCACGCCGCCTCTCGGCCCGCGCAATGTTTTGTGCGTCGTCGTCGTGACCACATGGGCATGCGGGAATGGCGAAGGATGCACGGCGGCCGCAACCAGACCAGCGAAATGCGCCATGTCGACCATCAGGAGTGCGCCTACGCTGTCGCAGATTTCGCGAAAGCCGCGAAAATCGATGATGCGCGGATAGGCCGAGCCGCCGGCGACTATCAGCTTCGGCTTGTGCTCAAGCGCGAGGCGCGCAACTTCTTCCATGTCGATGCGATGATCGTCTCGCCGCACGCCGTAGGGCACCGGCTTGAACCATTTGCCCGACATGTTGACCGGCGAGCCATGAGTGAGGTGACCGCCCGCCGCAAGATTGAGCCCCATGAACGTGTCACCGGGTTGCAGCAGGGCAAAAAACACTTCCGCATTCGCCGAGGCACCCGAATGCGGTTGCACGTTCGCGAACTTGCAGCCAAACAATCGGGTTACTCGTTCGATCGCGACCCGCTCGACGATGTCGACGTACTGGCAGCCGCCGTAATAGCGCTTGCCGAGAAGTCCTTCGGCATATTTGTTGGTCAGCACCGAGCCTTGCGCTTCCAGAACCGCGCGCGAGACGATGTTCTCGGAAGCAATCAGCTCGATCTCGTGACGCTGACGCCCAAGTTCCAGTTTGATCGCGTCGTCGATTTCGGAGTCCACAGCATCCAGGGCAGCCGAGAAGAGGGTCTCGATTTCGCTTGCGCGCTTGGGGCTCGACGTCGCCGACATTCGCAATCTCCTGGCGCCGCGAGCGGCCGGCGCCGACAAACGACCGAGGTCCGGGGTTGGGCGCCAATACCATATCGGCCGCGACCCGCCAAGCATTGGACTGTGGAGGGTTCTCAGGCGCAATATCTAGGGATCGGGCCAGCCCTGCGCAAAAAGAAGCCCCGGCACGACGGCCGGGGCTGAGTCGATCCATCCGCAGTGGGACTTAGAGCCGGTAGAGGATCTGGTCGGTCCAGAACCGCTCGAGCCGGTGCAGCGACTTGTTGAGCGTGGAGAATTCCTCGACGTTGATGCCGCCGACCTGCTCAACCGTGCGCACATGCTTTTGGTAGAGCCCCTCGATGATATCGCGCACCTCGCGCCCCTTGTCGGTCAGCTTGATGCGAACCGAGCGGCGGTCGACGCGCGAACGCTGGTGATCGAGGAACGCCATTTCGACAAGTTTCTTGAGATTGTAGGAAACGTTCGAGCCGAGATAGTAGCCGCGCGTGCGCAGCTCGCCGGCGGTCAGCTCCTTGTCTCCAATGTTGTAGAGCAGCAGAGCCTGCACCGAATTGATATCGGAGCGGCCGCGCCGATCGAATTCATCCTTGATGACGTCGAGCAATCGGCGATGCAGCCGTTCGACGAGCGTCAACGCCTCCAGGTACTGTGGCCGAATGTGATCGAGCTGCGCCTCGCGTCCGGCGGGCTCGACCGTCTTCGCGACGGCTTTCATGTTCAACGCCCCTTGCGTTTTATATATGTCCCCGGTTGCAAGGCCCTGTTTCCCCGCTCCGGATGTGCCGCACGCTAAGGGGCGCAGTCTAAAATCGGCTTAAATAACACCATAAAGATTAGGTTTATTTGCAACGGTGAACGATCCCTTGACCATAAAAATTTTAGCAAGTGCGCAAGGCTTCGTTCACTCTGATGGCAAGCGTCAGATGCGAATTCAGCCGCGAATGAAGCGAATGATGCCGGAAAAGTCGCGCGATGCCTCCCCGCTTGCGACATATTCCGAATAGATGCGCGCGGCGTCGGCCCCCAGTTCCGTTTTGGTTCCGTTCGCCTTTGCGGCCTCCTGCGACAGTTTCAAATCCTTAAGCATCATCGCTGCGGTGAACCCGGCCTGATAGTCGCGATTGGCCGGCGACGTGGGGACCGGTCCCGGCACGGGGCAGTAGCTGGTCAAGGACCAGCACTGGCCGGATGATTTCGACGAAATGTCGAACAGCTTCTGGTGATCGAGCCCGAGTTTTTCGGCAAGCACAAACGCTTCACTCACCGCAATCATCGATACGCCCAAAATCATGTTGTTGCAGATTTTGGCCGCCTGGCCGTTGCCCGCGCCGCCGGCATGCACGATGGTCTTGCCCATTTTCTGCAGGATCGATTCTGCGCGCGCAAATGCCTGTGCGCTTCCGCCTGCCATGAATGTCAGCGTCGCCGCGGTCGCCCCGCCGACGCCCCCCGAGACGGGCGCATCGAGCATCAGCAATCCTTTCTTTTCCGCGTCGGCCGCGACCGCACGCGCGGTCTCGACATCGATGGTCGAGCAATCGATCAGCAACGTTCCGGGATTGGCATTTTCGACGATGCCGGAAGAGCCGAGATAGACCTCGCGCACCTCCTTGCTCGACGGCAGCATCGTGATCACGACATCGGCCCGTGCTGCCGCGCCTTTCGCCGTTTCGACAGCGACACCGCCTGCGGCTTTGAGTTTTTCGATAGCCGCGGGATTGATGTCGACGCCTTCGACCTGGTGACCCGCCTTGAGCAGGTTTTGTGCCATCGGCAGTCCCATGTTGCCGAGGCCGATAAATCCGATGCGCGCCATGACACCCTCCCCGATCTTTCGATCCTTCTACTGCGGATGCTCTTGTGCGGATTTTAGTGCCAGCCAAAGGTAGAGTATGAGCAGCGCGCCTTCCAGAACGCCTGTCAGCCAGCCACCGCCGAACACCTGCGGAAAAAATATTTCCACGGCCAGCATGGACGCCACCGCCGTGAGCCAGATCACGGCACCCCACGCAGCCGCAAGCCAGAGGCCAACGGCGGCAACCAGATCGATCACGGCAAAAAACACCGTCGCCGTCTGCCACGCGATCGAATGATTTTCGAAAGGCAGCGTCTCGCCGAAGCTGATGCCGATGACCTGCGCCCAATGGTAGAGGCCCTTGATCATCGAGATCGCCGCCATCGTTCGCAGAAACAACACCAGCCGCCGGGTCCAACGACCGCCGGAACGATCGCCTTCGTGCTCCTGCACCGGCTCCAGCGTGCGCAAATTCTCGGGTGCGGCAGGCCTGTTCACGGCAACACCAGTTCATCGACGTCGAGTGGCGCAAAGTGGCGCTGGACGTCCGCCTCGCTGACGTCGGGCAGCGTGGCCGGCCGCCAACCTGGCCGATTGTCCTTGTCGACTATCACGGCGCGCACGCCTTCGTAGAAATCATGTCCGTGGACGATGCGGGACACTATGCGGAATTCCGCGCGCACGCACGTATCGAAATCCCAGCACTTGCCGCGGCGCACCTGCGCCAGTGCCAGTTTAAGGCTGAGCGGAGACTTTGTGCGGATAACGGCAGCCGTTTGCTTCGCCCAATCCGAGTCGACCCCGCCCGAGGCCGTTTCGCGATCGAGCGCCGCAAGAATGGTCTCGACCATGTCCCTGGCGAACAGGCGGTCGATTGCCGCGCGGCGCTGCGTAATCGTACCGTCTCCCACGGGTTCGCTGAACGCGGACAGAACCGCATCAACCGGGACGGTGCCGGTCAGGCCGTCGAGCAGCGCGGGGAAACGGGCAGAGGAAATCCGGTGCGTGGCAATGCCTGCTGTAATGGCATCCGAAATTCCGAAACGCTCTCCTGTCAATGCGCAGTAGGTCCCAAGCTCGCCGGGCATGCGCGGCAGAAACCACGTGGCGCCAACATCGGGGAAGAAGCCGATGCCGACTTCCGGCATGGCGAAGGAAAAGCGATCTCCGGCAACGCGATGGGAGCCATGGACCGACACTCCGACGCCGCCCCCCATCACGATGCCGTCGATCAATGCAATGTATGGCTTGCGATAATTCTTGATGGCCGCATTAAGAGGATATTCGTGGCGCCAGAATTGCAAAGCCTCATCGTGGCGGCCTGACTTGCCGAGCTCATACAGGGCGCGAATGTCCCCGCCAGCGGAAAATGCGCGATCGCCCGCTGCGGTAATCACCACCCGCGTGACCGCCCGATCATTAGCCCAGCGATCGAGCTGAGCTCGCATCGCAAGCACCATGGCATGGGTGACGGCATTGAGCGCCTTCGGCCGGTTGAGCGTTACGATGCCCGCAGCGCCGCGCCGCTCGAACAGGATTTCGTCTTCGCTCACGCCGGCCTCAACTCAGCGCCCAAAGATAGGCGGCGACAGCAATCACCCCGAGCGCGCTGCGACCCCAGTGCAGCCGTCCCCACTGCACGATCAGCCCGCGAGTCTGCTCAGTGGCCTGTTGCGGCGCCGTCGCCTTGAGCACGCGATTGGTCGGCATGATGATCAGTATCGTATAGGGCCAGGGCGCGAGGATCAGCGCAGCCCCCACAAGCCAGCGCCAGTCATAACTGAGCAAAAATGCGAGCACACCGAGCGCGCCGGACACGATTGCCAGGCTTGCCTGCATGATTGCCCCGCGCTCGTAACTCGGCTGCCATTCGGTCAGGAGCGCCTGGGTATCGAGCCTTAATCGTGCAGGCTGCTCGGCGAGGCTGACATAGAGCGCCCCACCGGCGAACATCGCGGCGGTCGCCAAGGCCAACTCGCCTGCCCACATCGCAAGA
This sequence comes from Pseudolabrys sp., assembly GCA_036505835.1. Taxonomy (GTDB): domain Bacteria; phylum Pseudomonadota; class Alphaproteobacteria; order Rhizobiales; family Xanthobacteraceae; genus Pseudolabrys. Next base: position 24,874 of record DASXST010000070.1, read on the forward strand.
GTCACATCGCCCTCTGCCTAGGCGTGTTGCGCCGGCCACACGCCGGCCTCTTCCAGACGCTGCATCGCCTGATCGGTGAACTCTGCGCGCGGCGCATCCCCGCCAATCACGAACATCAGGATCGATTCCTGGTTCGGATCGCCTTTGGTGACATTCTGGAAACGGCGGATCATCCCCGGTGGAAACGAAACGACATCGAGCGGGCCGAGATCAACGTATTCCACCTCACCCTTCTCGTTTTCCCAGCTCGCGCGCCAGGTGCCGGTCATCGGGATGAAAGTCTCGTTAGTGTCGTGATTGTGCATCTCCGGCCCATGGCCGGGCTTTGCCGTGCAGTAGCCGAGGTTGAATCCCTCGCTGATCTTGATCGCGGCAAGCTGGGCCGCGTGGTCGCCCACCGGAGAGGTCACCGCTCCTCCCGAGCCTTTGGGCGGCTGGAAGCCAATCACGTTAAACAGCGTTCGCTCGCAGCCGGGCATTTTGCTATCGGGCAAGCCGCCATCGAAGCCCTTGAGATCCTTGAAGCGGGCTATGCGCTTCATCATCTCGTCGCGCGAAAGATAAACTCTCGGAAGCTGCTCCATGACGTCCTCCTGATTTCTATACGTCGTGCGCGACCGAAAGCTGGTCATTGGTCCGCTAGTTGCCCAGCATAGCGCGGCTCACGATCATGCGCATGATCTCATTGGTGCCCTCGAGTATTTGATGGACGCGCACGTCGCGCAAGACACGCTCAATCGGGTGATCGCGCAGATAGCCGTAGCCGCCATGCAACTGGAGGCAGCCGTTGACCACCTCGAATCCCGTATCGGTAGCGAGACGCTTGGCCTGAGCGGCAAGCCGCGTCGCCATTGGCTCGCCCTCGCCCACCGCAACCGCGGCGCGGTGCAACAGGAGTCGCGCCGCCTCCAACTCGGTTGCATAGTCTGCAATGCGGAATTGCAACGCCTGGAAATCGGCAAGACGCGAGCCGAATTGCTTGCGATCTTTCATGTAACCGATGGTGCGATCGAGACAAAACTGTGCGCCGCCGATCGAACACGCGCCAATGTTCAACCGTCCGCCATCAAGTCCCGCCATCGCGATCTTGAAGCCCTGCCCCTCGGCGCCGACGCGGTTCGAAGCCGCCACGCGGCAGTTCTCGAACAGGACCATCGTGGTCGGCTGTGTTTTCCAGCCGAGCTTCTTTTCCTGCGCGCCAAATGACAGGCCGGGAGCGCCCTTCTCGACCACGATGCATGAAATGCCGCGCGGACCGGCTTCGCCCGTGCGGGCCATCACCACGTAGACGTCCGAGACGCCGCCGCCCGAGATGAATGCCTTGGTGCCATCCAGCACGTAGTGTTCGCCCTCCCGGCGCGCGCGGGTAGCCAGGTTCGCCGCATCGGAACCCGCGCCCGGCTCGGTCAGGCAGTAGCTTGCGAAGTGCCGCATCGTGCAAAGCTTCGGCAAGAATCTTCTGCGGACATCGGGGCTGCCGAAGGCGTCGATCATCCAGGCGGCCATGTTGTGGATTGAAATATAGGCCGCGGTCGACGTGCAACCCTGCGCCAGCTCCTCGAAGATCAGCGTCGCATCGAGCCGGCTGAGCGCCGAGCCGCCGACGTCCTCCTTGACGTAGATGCCGCCAAAGCCCAGCGTTGCCGCCTTCCGCATGGTTTCGACGGGGAAGATTTCGCCTTCGTCCCAGTCGCGCGCGTGCGGCATCATTTCGTCACGGGCAAAGGTGCGTGCGGTAGCCTGAAATGCGCGTTGTTCCTCAGAGAGTTCGAAATCCATAGGTGGGGTCCGGCCTCGCTCCCTGCGGCTTAGCAAGCAAGGGCTGATCGCGGCAACCGGATCTGCATGTGAGGCAGCTGGTATAGAAGCGGAATTTTCCGGCTGTTGAAGCATCTAATGAGACAGACAGAGATGCAGGAGGGCAGCATGGTAAACGAGGACAAAAAGCCGAGCGGACCCGACCTCTCCGCAGGCATCCCGGCTGGCGACGTCGCCGAGGGCGCGATGGTGGCTGGCCACGTTGGCGATGAAGAAGTGGTCGTGGCGCGCCAAGGCGGCAAACTCTTCGCGGTGTCCGCCCATTGCACTCATTACCATGGTCCGCTCGCCGACGGCCTTCTGGTCGGCGAGACAGTACGCTGTCCGTGGCACCACGCTCATTTCAGCCTGCAGACCGGAGAAGCCCTCGCCGCGCCGGCGCTGAGCCCGCTCACTTGCTGGCAGATCGACGAGCGCGACGGCAAGATCACGGTGAAGAGCAGGAAGGCGCCGCCACCGTCAAAGAAAGCCGGACCTGCCAACGAACGCTTTGTTATCGTCGGCGGCGGCGCAGCCGGTTTCGCTGCCGCGGAAATGCTTCGCCGGCGCGGCTTTGCCGGCAGCGTTACGATGATCAGCAATGACGAGGCGGCGCCGGTCGATCGGCCCAACCTGTCGAAAGATTATCTGGCCGGGAGCGCGCCGGAGGACTGGGTGCCGCTGCGCGGCGACGATTGGTATGCCGAAAACAAGATCAACTTGAGGCTGAAGACCGAGGTCACCGCGCTCGATGCAAAGGCAAAAGAGCTGGCCCTGAGCGACGGAAGCAGGATCAAGTTTGACAAGCTGTTGTTGGCGACCGGCGCTGAGCCGGTCAGGCTCGACATTCCGGGCGCCGGTCAAAAGCACGTGCATACGTTGCGGTCGCTCGCCGATTGCCGCGCCATCATCGCCGAAGCAACGAACGCAAAGCGCGCGGTTGTCATCGGCGCAAGCTTTATCGGACTCGAGACGGCGGCCGCCCTGCGCGCGCGCGACATCGAGGTGCACGTGGTTGCGCCCGAGAAACGGCCGCTCGAGCGCGTGTTCGGGCCCCAACTCGGCGACTTCATCCGCGCGCTGCACGAGGAGCACGGCGTCAAATTCCATCTCGAAGACACCGTCAGCGCAATTGATGGAAAGCAAGCGACACTCAAGGGCGGCACCACACTTGATGCCGATCTGGTCGTTGTCGGCGTCGGCGTGCGGCCCCGTCTTGCACTTGCCGAGAAAGCCGGACTTGCTGTTGACAAGGGCGTGAGCGTTAATGAGTACATGCAGACGAGCGCGCCAGACATCTATGCCGCCGGCGACATCGCGCGCTGGCCGGATGCGATTTCAGGCGAGCGCATCCGCGTCGAGCACTGGGTCGTGGCGGAGCGCCAGGGACAAATTGCGGCACTCAACATGATGGGCATGCGGACGTCATTCAATTCAGCTCCGTTTTTCTGGAGCCAGCATTATGACGTGCCGATCAACTATGTCGGACACGCCGAAAAATGGGACGCGATTGAGGTCGACGGGGACGTCATGAAACGCGATTGCGTCGTGCGCTACAAGCTGGGCGGCCGGGCGCTGGCCGTTGCTTCTATCTATCGCGACAAGGAAAGTCTCGAGGCGGGCGTTGATATGGAAAGGCGGACCGGAAAAGCCGCAGCGCCTGCGTAGTTAACCGCCGGTTGCCCGCGCGCGAACGGGTAGCGGGCTTTTTCTGGACCGGGTAAAAGAAAGCCGGAGAGCTTCCGTGGCCATCAAATTCGGTCGACCTCTAGAGCGAAAAATCGGTTTCGTGCCGGTTGAGGCGGATACCAATGAGATCCAGCGCAACCCGCTGGATCTGACGGTGCGCATGCGCCGCAATCGGCGCAGTGAGTGGGCACGCCGAATGGTGCGCGAGCATGTGCTTGCCACCGACGACCTGATCTGGCCCTTGTTCGTGATGGATGGCCACAACTCCCGCATGCCCGTGCCCTCGATGCCGGGCGTGGAGCGCCTTTCGGTCGATCAGGCTGTGCGCGAAGCCGAACGCGCTGCCAAGCTGACCATTCCGTGCATTGCGCTTTTCCCTTATACCGACCCGAAGCTGCGCGACGAGATCGGAAGCGAGGCGTTTAATCCGGACAATCTCGTCTGCCGCGCGATCGGCGCTATCAAGAAAGAAGTGCCGTCGATTGGCATTCTGTGCGATGTGGCGCTCGATCCGTTCACCAGCCACGGACATGACGGCCTTCTGCGCGACGGTGTGATCCTCAACGATGAAACCGTGGCGGTGCTGACCAAGCAGGCGCTGGTGCAGGCAGAAGCGGGCTGCGACATCATTGCGCCATCCGACATGATGGATGGAAGGGTCGGCGCCATCCGCAGAGCGCTCGATGGCGCCGGGTTTACTGACGTATCGATTATGTCCTACGCGGCGAAATACGCATCGGCCTTCTATGGTCCTTTCCGCGATGCCGTCGGAACGACGAAGACCCTCACCGGCGACAAGCGCACCTATCAGATGGACCCAGGCAACTCTGACGAGGCGTTGCGCGAGGTTGCGCTCGACATTGCCGAAGGTGCGGACATGATCATGGTCAAGCCCGGCCTGCCCTATCTCGACATCGTGCAGCGCGTGAAGGAGACATTTGCGATGCCGACCTTCGCGTATCAGGTGTCGGGAGAATACGCGATGATCATGGCGGCCGCTCAAAATGGTTGGGTGGATGGCGAGCGCGCGATGATTGAAAGCCTCGCCGCCTTCAAGCGTGCCGGCTGCGATGGCGTCCTGACCTATTTCGCTCCGCGTGCTGCAGAGAAATTGAAAGACCAGCAATAGCGTATGTCCCTCCCAAACCTGGCCAAAACCCGTTCATTCTCGCGTAAGCGGGAATCCAGCGCGACCGGGTCCCCACTTCCGTGGGGACGAACGGATTGTTGCTAGGCCGTGCACTAAAATCGGAATTTCAAATGGGTGAGTTCGCCGTCGGTCAAGGCGTGTCCCGCTTCGAGGATCCGCGGCTGGTGTGCGGTGGGGGGCGCTATGTCGACGACATCAAGCTGCCAGGCATGGCACACGCCGTGGTGGCTCGCTCTCCGCACGCGCACGCGAAAATCAAATCGATCGACATTTCGGCCGCCAAAGTCGCGTCCGGTGTGCTGGCAGTGCTGACGGCGGCCGACGTCAAAGCAGCCGGTTATGGCGATTTGCCGGTGCCTGGTGGCCTCAAGCGCCGCGACGGCTCGCCGATGTACAAGCCGCGCTATCCGATCCTCGCGGAAGATCGCGTGCGCTGGGTCGGCGACTATGTCGCTTTTGTCGTCGCCGACACCGTCGCACAAGCGCAGGACGCCGCCGAGCTTGTCGACGTCGAATACGAGGAGTTGCCCGCAGTCACTTCAACGGCCGAGGCCCCCAAAGCCAGCGCACCGCGCGTGTGGGACGATTGTGTCGACAATATCTGCTTCGTCGAATTGATCGGCGACAGGGATGCGGTTGAGGCCGCCTTTTCCCACGCGACCCATATCGTTCGCCATCGCTTTGTGATCAACCGTGTCACGGCCGCTACCATGGAGCCGCGCGGCGCAGTCGGCGATTACAACGCGGTCGACGGCCGCTACACGATCTACACGCCCATGCAGCGACCGCATCCGACGCGCACCGAACTCGCCAGGGTTCTCAAGGTGCCGGAAAGCAAGATACGCATCATAACCGGCGATACCGGCGGCAGCTTCGGCATGAAGACGCCGATCTTCAACGAAACCCCGCTGGTGCTGCTCGCATCAAGGCGCATCGGCCGGCCTGTGAAATGGATCAGCACGCGAACCGAAGCGTTCCTGAGCGACGCCCAGGCGCGCGACAACGTGACCGAAGCCGAGCTTGCGCTAGACAAAGAGGGCCATTTTCTCGCGCTGCGGATAAAGACGATCGCCGCCATCGGCGCCTATCTGCAGCACTCGATGCCCGCCTTCGTGCTCAATGCCGGAACGCTCGCCGGCGTCTATCGAACGCCAGCCATCCACGTCGACATCACTGCCGTGTTTTCAAACACAAACCCAATGCGGCCCTATCGCGGCAATGGCCGCCCGGAAGCAGCCTATGTGATTGAGCGCATGGTCGACCTGGCCGCCGCCGAGATGGGATTGGATCCGGCCGAGCTGCGCAGGCGAAATTACGTCCCGCCCGCCGCCATGCCATTCAAGACCGGCCTCACCTTCACTTACGACAATGGCGAGTTCGAGAAGAACATGGATCTCGCAATCGAGCTTGCGGACCGGAAAAGCTTCAAGACGCGCAAGGCGGAAGCACGCAAGCGCGGCAAGCTGCTTGGCTTCGGGATATCGAACACCATCGAACGTGCCGGCGCCCCAAGCACGGAAGGTGCGGAAGTCCGGTTCGATCGGTCCGGCTCGTTGCTCCTGTTCTCCGGCTCCAATTCACAAGGCCAGGGACACGAGACCGTATTCAAGCAACTCGTCTGCGATCGGCTGGGGATCGATCCGCATGATGCACAATATGTTCAAGGCGATACGGACCAGGTTTTTTACGGTGAAGGCACCGGTGGTTCACGCTCGGCGACCCTTGCGGGCTCCGCATTTCATCTTGCGACTGAAAAAGTCGTGACCAAAGCGCGCGCGATCGCAGCGCACATGCTCAAAGTCGAACAAAGCGATCTTAAATTCGATGCGGGCGTCTTCTCGACCAACAAGACCAACCTCACCTTGTCGATGAAGGAAATTGCCATCGCCTCGCTCGACATCGCTAATTTGCCGAAGGACATGGAGCCCGGATTATTCGCGACCGCCGTCTACAATGCGCCGGTCAATAATTATCCGAATGGCTGCCATATCTGCGAACTTGAAATCGATCGCGAGACCGGCAAGGTCGACATCACGCGATACAGCGTGGTGGACGATTTTGGCATCGTGCTCAATCCACTGCTGCTGCACGGCCAGATCCATGGCGGCATCGCCCAAGGCGTCGGGCAGGTGCTGATGGAAAACATTCATTTCGACGATGCGGGGCAGCTCGTCACCGCCTCATTCATGGACTACGCCATGCCGCATGCGCACGACCTCTGCGACATGGAGGTTGAAAGCAACCCGGTGCCGACCACAACCAATCCGCTTGGCGTCAAAGGCGCCGGCGAGGCCGGCTCCGTGGGCGCGCTGCCGGCTGTGACCAATGCGCTTGTCGATGCGCTGTCCGAATTCGGCGTGCGACACATCGAGATGCCGGCCACGCCCGAGCGCATCTGGCGCGCGATGCAGCCTAAATAGGCTGTTCCGATCCCAGGTTCGGATGCCGGGTCCGGAAATATCTGACTTAACTTATGTTTTCAGTAACTTATTTTATGACAGTCGCTAGGGTATACATCGCGGTATACAGCATGGTTTAGCGCCCGCAATTTACTGCCATTTTACTTGTGATGATGAGGCCGGGCCGACTGTTTGGACACGCTACGCGGCCGCCGTTTTCCTTTGGTGACGACGGCCCGGACTTCCTCCACTTCCAACATGGGCCCCGCGAGGGGCCCCTTTTTACTTGTGGCTGTCCATAAAAGTGAGCCGGGAACGAAGAAGACCCAAGAGAGTTAAATAGTGCTGCCGTCAGCACCCGTCCCCCTTACCCCCCCCTGAAGCTGGCGGCGCTTATTTGGGGCTGCCGTTTTCCCACGGCGGCCCCCATTTTTTTGAAATTCAGAATCCGTATTTTTCGATTCGTTTTCGCCGTACCTGGACCCGACGATATTTGGAAATGGCCGACCGAACGCCGAAGCCGAGCGCACAACCGACCAGAAACGTGTGCTATTTCCAGCATGTGCACACACCGCCCGCGCGGCGCCGACCGCCTAGTCATAGGGGAATGGATTGCGTGGATCTGCCTACGCGCAACCCCAACTAGGCGACCGGCCTGTCATACAGGTCCACATAGTTCAAGGTTGCGCAATTTATCGAAAGTTAGGGCTCCCACCTTTTTGCTCCGACAAGAAACGCAAATGAGTCAAAAATCGTCGTCGGGCTCTCTATGGGAACGCAGCCAAAAGAAAGGGCCAGGGGAGTGGTGACCAACCCAGCCCTAACGACCGCGCTTTCAGGGGAGTGGATATGCGGTCTTTTGAAAGGCCAGTTACGAGCTGAAGCATGACGTCCATGTCCGCGGATGGACGGCCTGCCCGAATAATTTGCGGGCTTCTGTGACGCCGTTCACACCAGCTTTGAATGAGTAGGGCGAGCATGGGACCCCGAGGTTGGGAGTCGTAGGAGGCTCACATGCGGGCGTTTAATATCGGTCTGGTCGTTATAGGCGTCTTGTTTGGCGTAGCGGGCGCGTCTCATAAGATGGTTACTGCCGGCACCGCTAACTTCGAAGCGCACGACGCAGTGATCTATGGTCTTCATATCGCGCTACCCGACAGCATGAAGGCATTTCCCGCGGAGCTAGTACCGCTGCCTTGATGAGACTGGTTTCATCGAGCCGTTCAGCGTTCGCCTTAACGTTGCTTATTTGTAACTGGCCCCGGTGAGCCAGAAGTGAATTGAATGTTCAGCCGGTCGTCTAGGGAGGAAACGTCAAGGGCGCCCGCCCGTTAGGCTGCCTTTGTCGGCACACTTTAAGCGCGGGCGACCGGTACCGCCCTTCACCACAAAAGATTCTCGAAATTAGATCCGGCCAGACCTATATCCGCTGCATGGGATTGCGTAACTCACGCGGTCGGCCAATAAACGCGCCTGCCGCTTTCATTCATCCGCGGGCATTTACAATCGTTCGACATACGCTGCCGAGAAGCGGGCCGCCCTAGATGCCTATGGGCAAATCATATCAGGGTCATTCTGTGGGCCAATGTAACTGTAGCCACCGCTAAGAGAACAATGACCAAGACAGCGCCGATTAGCACTACGAAATTCACGTTTTGACCGTTCGGCATTCCAGAATCCTTCTTGCCCGCAGCAGCCTGCTGCGTTTAACGAGAATCAACGCGAAGCGCCTCAGGACTGTTCCTGTCACGCCGAGGACTACTTGGGACGATGCTGGATCCTGGAAAAATTGATGCAGGGTCCGTTCAATGAATAGCGCCCGGCTCCGACGGCGCACAGCATCAGCAAGCCGCCGATGATGCTCACGTTCTTCATGAAATGAATCATGTTGTTGGTGTGTTGCGGCCCCGTCTGATTCCAGAAGTCATGGAAATAATAGGCCGCGACCGCGCTGAAGATCGCGAGCGCCAGGGCCGCAAGCCGAGTCTGCCACCCGACAATAATCAGCAGACCGCCGCCCGTTTCCAGAATCGCGGTCAGAACGGCGAGAATGTTCGGATACGGCAGGCCCTTCGAGTCGATCGCGGACGCCGCCGCACCAAGATCCATGAATTTTTCGATTCCCGAACTGACGAAAATAAGCGCGATGAGGATACGGCCGATCGCCAGAATCGAATCGTTGACGCCAGCTGCGGCACGAATGTCCGCCCCCGCTGGACTGCCACTCACGGTGGTCGTGGTCATGGGATCGCTCCCTGCGTGAATTCGCATGAAAACGCGCCGTACGACCAGCGGTTCCTGCCGAAACCGCCGAGACCGACCATGACGAAAATACCTCCAGGCATTAATCTTGTCGGGGATTCGAATATCCAGCGCCGTATTGCGTTCCCGCCGAGGAGATTTTCATGCGCAATGTCGGACGCAAGCTTGCCTTCGTGCTGGCCGCATCCAATCACGGCACGATGATCACCAACCGGTTCGACTACCGCATGAGCGGACCCCATGCGGGCGTCGGGGTAGGCTACCAGCTGCTCGAAGCGGGTGCCTTCGATCGAGGTTGAACTCGCGCTGCTACTGATCGAATCCCGTCGCCGAATTCATGGTGCCGGCGTCGTGGCGATCGACTGTGGCGCCAATATCGGCATCCATACGATCGAATGGGCGACTGCAATGACCGAATGGGGATCGGTTGGTGGCTGGTTCGAATCCCACCCAAGAAGCCAAATAAACCGAGGACTTTTGATGGGCCATGTGGCCCCTTAAACATGCTGGGGTACCGCATGGGTACCAGTGAAAATTGCTAAACGCGTGGGCCATATCCTGTCGGCGCTTTTTCTTTGCGGCGAATCATTTTTAATTTCCGGGCCATGAGTCGACGTGGGTCACAGCAAGAAGCCCATGGGAAGGCGTAAACTGACGGCGGCTAAGTTCATCAACGCGCACCGGCGCGCCAGCCCGCACGACGTGAAATTCAGATTGATCGAACGCGATGCTCGCCAGCGTGCCGACACCCGAACCGAAGCGGAAA
>DASXST010000071.1:0-5862 GCA_036505835.1 Pseudolabrys sp.
CTAGGCATTCCGTTCCTCGTGGCAGATTCGGTGGCGCTCAACATCACCGGGCGGGGTTTTAAATGGACATTCCGCAGCGGGCCGATCGCGCCGGACTTCGCAAAGGCCTACACGGAATTTCTCACCGATTTGAAAAAATCCGGCAAAAAGATCGACAGCGTCGCCATTGTCAATGAGAACACCGACTATGGCTCATCAGTCGCGGCAAGCATTCTGGAGGCGGCGAAAGCGGCCAACATCAATGTCGCGGCCCAAATTCCGTACAATGCCAATAGCCCGGACGTGTCGGCCCAGGTCCTTCAGCTCAAAACCGCCAAGCCCGACGCGGTGATCTTCATCAGCTATACGGCCGACACCATTCTCTACTTCAAAACGATGAAGAACCTGGACTACCTGCCGCCGATCATCATCGGTGACGATGCGGGTTTCTCCGATCCCACCTTCATACCGAACGTGGGCGATCTGGCCCAAGGTGCGATCAATCGCAGTGCTTTTGACATCGGCAAGCCCGGCAGCAATAGCTACATCATCAACGAGATGTTCAAGGCCAAGTACAATCGCGATCTGGATGATACGAGTGCACGCTGGATGCAAGGCTTCTTCGTGCTGGCCGACGCCATCAATCGCGCCGGCTCGACCGAGCCCGACAAAATTCAGGCGGCTTTGAAGGCGACTAACCTCACGGCGGACCAGCTGATGATCGGTTATCGCGGCGTCAAGTTCGATGAAACCGGCCAGAACACACTGTCGGCAACATACCTGATCCAGCTTCAGGGCAAGCAGTATGTCTCGGTTTGGCCGGAGAATCGTGCCACGGCCAAATTCGAATATCCCATGAAGGGCTGGAACAAATAAGAACCGGCGTGGGCGACGCGATGTTCGCGCCGCCTTCGATAAATTGAGCGGCCATAGTTCAGCGGCCTATCGTTCAGCGACCTATGGTGCAGGGGCCCATGAGTACTGTCGCTCTGGGAAAGGGCGAAGATTTTGTTGCGAAGGTGCCGCTGCTGATCGTCGGTGCCGGAGCTGCCGGACTATGTGCAGCCTTGGCGGCGAAGGAAGCGGGCACCGACGTGGTCGTGGTAGAACGCGACGCACGTCCCGCTGGCTCAACGGCGCTGTCGGCCGGACTCATTCCGGCCGCAGGAACTAAATTCCAGCGCGTCAAGGGCATCTCCGACAATCCGCAAACGTTTGCCGTTGATATCGCGCGCAAGGCGAGGGGCGAAGCTGATCCGGCGCTCGTGAATGCCGTCGCCGTCGGCGCGGCCCCGCTGGTTGAATGGCTTGCGGAGCGTCATGGGCTGCCTTTCGAGGTCGTCGACAATTTCAACTATCCGGGGCATTCCGCCATGCGCATGCATGGCCTGCCAAGCCGTACCGCCATGCGCATGCATGGCCTGCCAAGCCGTACCGGCCGGGAACTCATCGACCGGCTGCGCAATGCGGCCGAACAGAACGACATCGTCATTCTGACGCACAGCGCGGTGGATCGTCTGAGCGTCGATCGCGATGGGCGCATTTTCGGAATTGAGATCGGCCGTCCTGACGGCACGCGGGAGCGGATCGGCTGCGATGCGTTGATCCTCGCTTGCAGCGGTTTTGGAGGCAATCCTGATCTCGTTCGTCGCTATATCCCCGAAATGGGGAGCGCACTCTACTTCGGGCATCCCGGAAATTGCGGCCATGCTGTCATATGGGGCAGCGCGCTGGGCGCGCAGCTTGTTCACCTTGGCGCCTATCAAGGACATGGTTCAGTGGCGACGCCGCATAACATCCTGATCACCTGGGCGGTCATCATGGAAGGCGGCATCCAGGTGAATCGCGACGGTCGCCGCTTCGGTGACGAAACCCGTGGCTATTCGGAACAGGCCGCCGAGGTCCTCAGGCAGCCGGGTGGATTCGTGTGGGACATATTCGACGCACGAATAGCGAGGGTGGCAAGACAGTTCGAGGATTTCCGCGACGCCGAACGTGCCGGCGCAGTTCAGGGCTTCGATACCATCCAAGACATCGCGCAGTCGATCGGTGTTCCGGCCGCGAACATTGTCGACGAATGGAATGAGGTGCAGAAATTAAAATCGATCGACGGTCGCGATCGTTACGGTCGGATATTTAGAGCCGGACATTCGTGCAGGCCACCGTACTACGCCGTCAAGGTGACCGGGGCGCTATTTCATACCCAGGGCGGACTCGCAGTTGATGCATCCGGCCGCGTCAAACGCGAGGACGGAGCGGCGTTTCCCAATCTATTCGCGGCTGGCGGCGCGGCAGCAGGCGTATCAGGTTCAATTGCGGCGGGTTACTTGTCGGGCAATGGCCGGCTCACCGCAACGGTTCTTGCCAACCTGGCGGGGAGGGCGGCTGCCGAGCAGCTGCTCGGATGAGCTGGCTTCGACGTTTTGTGGAACTACACGATCAAGACTTGGCCGGGATGACCCATGGTCTGCGAACCCGATAGTCCGCTGAAAATTGGGCTATTCGATCCTTGTAGCTGTCGGTGAGGTCGACATCATCCCATCCATTCAAGAGCTGGTTGCGACTGACCGGATCAATATCAAAAGCGTAGGTCCGATTGCCGCAAACCACGACTTTTCTTTCGAGATCAACGGTAACGGGCAGCTGCGGATTTTCAGAGACCGTAGGCGCCATGTCGACGACATCAGCTTCGGAGACGATCGCCGTCAGCAAACCGTTCTTGACCGCGTTCTGCGCGAAGATATCGCCGAACGATGGTGCGATGACGCAACGAAATCCGTGGTCGTACAATGCGTAAACGGCGGCTTCACGTGACGAACCGCCACCAAAATTGCGGCCCGCGAGCAAAATACTGGCGTCTTGCCAAAGAGGCTGATTGAGCGGGAAATCCTTTCGTTCTTTGCCGTCACTGTCGACACGCAGATCGTGGAAGAGCACCGCTCCGAGCCCTTTTGAGCGCGGCCACTTGAGATATCGCGCCGGCAGAATCTGGTCGGTGTTGAGGTTGGCCAGCATCAGCGGGCAGACCCTGGCGGTAAGTTGAACGAACTTTTCCACGTCTTGCCCTTACACCTTGCGGCCGCTCAGCAATGGACGGACATCGGCAAGGTGTCCGCTGACTGCGGCGGCGGCGACCATTGCCGGTGACATCAGATGGGTGCGTGCACCCGGTCCCTGACGGCCGCGGAAATTGCGGTTGGTGGTCGATGCACAACGTTCCCCGGATTGCACCACGTCGCCGTTGATCCCAACGCACATGGAACAGCCCGAGTCCGCCCATTCAAGCCCTGCCTCACGGAAGATACGGTCGAGGCCTTCTTCCTCTGCCTGTCTTTTCACCGTGGAGGAACCCGGCGAAACCAATCCGGGCACCTTGCTGACACGGCCGGCGAGAACCGCCGCGGCCGCGCGCAAGTCTTCGATGCGCGAGTTGGTGCAGGAGCCGATGAAGACACGGTCAATGGCGATTTCGGTCAGTTTCTTCCCGGGCGCGATTGCCATGTAGTCCAGTGCATCACGCAAATATTTGGCGCGCACCGGATTTATTTCGCGCGCAGGATCGGGTGCATATCCGTCGATCGGCAGGGCATCATCCGGCGTCGTTCCCCAGGTGACAATAGGCGCAATGGTGACCGCATCGAGCGTCACCTCGCGGTCGAACATCGCGTCAGGATCGGAAGCAAGCGCCGACCAGGCCTCGACGGCGTGATCGAATGCTTGTCCTTTCGGCGCGTAAGGACGTCCTTTCAAATAGGCGAAGGTTGTTTCGTCCGGCGCGACCATTCCACAGCGACCGCCGGCTTCGATCGACATGTTGCAGAGAGTCATGCGCCCTTCCATTGACAAAGCGCGAATGGCGCCCCCGGCGAATTCGATTGCATGGCCTTGCGCGCCATCCGCACCAACCTTGGCGATAATGGCGAGCGCAATATCTTTCGCACCGACGCCGACGGCGGAAGCGCCTTCCACGGCAATGCGCATGCGCTTTGGCTTTTTCTGCCACAGCGTTTGCGTCATCAGTACATGCGCCACCTCGGACGCGCCAATACCGAAAGCGTAGGCGCCGAAAGCGCCGTGGGTCGAGGTGTGGCTGTCGCCGCAAACAATCAACAATCCCGGCAGGGTCAATCCCTGCTCAGGGCCGACGACATGCACGATGCCCTGGCGCGGATCACGCAGACCGAACAGCATTATGTGGCTTTCCGCCGCATTGGCTTCGAGTTGGCTGACCATCGCCGCAATCTCGGGATTGGCGATGCCTTTGTCGCGGCCGCGCGTCGGCACATAGTGATCGGTGACGCCAAAGGTCAGGGCCACCTCGGCGACGGTACGCCTGCGTTCCTTCATTTGGCTGAAAGCATGGAACGAGCCCTCGTGCACGTAATGGCGGTCAACCAGAAGCAAAGCGGCTCCGTCGTCGCGCCGCACAATCTCGTGCGATAACCACAACTTGTCGATGAGGGTGCGCGGCTTGTTCATGCCGGTCGGTCTGCTTTGGCTGTTGCGGGCCTGTCGAACGTCCGCAATATATTGTACGCCAAGTCCAAGGGTTCTGAGCAATAGCATCGGCTTCGAACGCTCACCTGCGGTAACGCCAAATGAGGAGGGAAGTCATCATGCCGAACCAGAAGAATTCGCTCAGCCGCCGCCAGGTGCTCGCCACGACGGCAGTGGGCGTAGCGGCTGCGGCAAGCGGCAGCATTGCGATGCCTTCCGTGCTGCGCGCGCAAGGTGCACCTGTGAAACTCGGCGTGTTGCATCCGGTCACAGGCGCGCTGTCTTATTCCGGCCAGCAGGGCCGTCTCGGCACGACGATGGCGATCGAGGAGATCAACGCTGCCGGCGGCATCAAGGGCTTGGGCAAGATCGACGCCGTGCTTGGCGACGCGCAGTCAACCCCGGACGGCGGCACCGCCGAGGTCGAGAAGATGAATTCGGCTAACGTGGTCTGCGTTGTCGGCGGCTATGCCAGCAACATCTGTCTCGCCACCACGCAGGCTGCGGCGCGCTACGAGCTGCCTTATGTCGTCGATGTCGGCGTTG
Organism: Pseudolabrys sp.; assembly: GCA_036505835.1. Taxonomy (GTDB): domain Bacteria; phylum Pseudomonadota; class Alphaproteobacteria; order Rhizobiales; family Xanthobacteraceae; genus Pseudolabrys. The sequence goes on from DASXST010000071.1 coordinate 5,023, forward strand.
CCGACGGAATCGTCACCCGAGGCCTGAAAAACACGTTCCGGTTTGGACCGGGCTTCGGCGTCATTTCCAAGACCGCCCTGACCAATCTCGCGGCCATCAACGATCAGGCAGGCAAGCCCGCCAAGACCGTGATGATCGTGCACGAGGACACCTTGTTCGGCTCCGGCCTCGCCAAACTGCTCAACGCGCAGCTCCCGCAGCAGGGTTTCGAGATTCTCGAGACGATCCCGCATCCGACGCCGACCCGCGATTTCAACAACGTCGTGCTCAAGATCAAGGCGCAGAACCCGGATCTCGTCATCCCGGCCAACTATTACAATGAATATGTCCTGCTTGCGCGCACTATGCAGCAACAACAGGTGAAAACGAAAGGCATCTATTCGGTGCTTGGCGGCGCAGCTTCTTCCTACAAGTTCGTCAAGGAATTTCCTGAAGCGGCCAGATACATTATGGACTGCAACCACTGGTTCGATCCACGCAACGAAAAGGCGCTGGCGCTGAAGAAGAAAATCGAGGCGAAGGATCAGTTTTATACCTACGAAGTCTACATGAATTACAGCTGTGTCTATCTGATTGCCGACGCGCTCGAGCGCGCCGGCGCCGCGGATCGCGCGAAGTTGACTGACGCGCTGGCAAGCTCGACTTTTTCGGGCCACCTGATGCCTTACGGACCGACCAAGTTTGTCAATGGCCAGAACGAGGGCGCTGCGCCTGTCAACACGCAGGTACTCGACAACGACATTAAGGTGGTCCTGCCCGCGACCTTCGCGAACGCGAAACCAGTGTTCCCGCGGCCGGCCTAAGTGTCATAGGTCGCGAGCAGCGCACCGAACGCGACGC
>DASXST010000072.1:0-2985 GCA_036505835.1 Pseudolabrys sp.
GCTGTGCGCTTCGGTCAGTGAAATGACTATGTTGTCTTCGGTCGCGGCGGCTTGCAGTTCAAAGTTGAACTTCCGGCAAAAACGCTTGCGAAGTGCCAATCCCCACGCGCGATTGATGCGGCTGCCATAGGGCGCGTGGATAACGAGCTGCATGCCACCCGCCTCATCAAAAAAGCGTTCGAAAACGATTCTCTGCTGAGTGGGCAGGCAGCCCAAGGCAATATGGCCTGCGTGCAGGTATTCGATCAACTGCTCGGCAACGTGCGAAGCGATACCGAGCTCCTCCACGAGCCATGCCAAAGCGGACGAACCCGTCGGATCGCGCGCAAGCTGTTCTGCAATGTGGACTCGCAACCGGGAAACCGAAGCGGAAAGCTCATCGGTTCTGCCCGGAGCCTCGCCGAGCCAAAACGGAATCGTGGGAGGCATGCCGTGTGCATCCTCAACGCGGACGATCCCTCGCTCGACACGTTGGATCTTGTAGCTTCTGTTGCCGAGCTGGAAAACGTCACCGGCAAGACTTTCGACGGCAAAATCCTCGTTCACGGTGCCGATAAAATGGTTTTCCGGCTCCAGCAACACCTGATAGTCGGCATTGTCGGGAATGGTACCTCCGGAGGTCAGCGCGGTGAGTCGACCGCCACGCCGCGCACGCAGAATACCATTGATGGCGTCATGATGGATCAATGCGCCACGCCGGCCTCGTCGCGTGCTGAAGCCATGAGCCAGCATGCGGATTACGGCTGCGAAATCGCTCTGCGACAAATTCCGGTACGGCCAGGCTCGCCGGACGAGAGCCAGCAGTTCATCCTCTTTCCAATCGCGCGACGCGACCTCCGCCACGATCTGTTGCGCCAAAACATCGAGCGCTTGGTCTGGTACGGTGAGACTGTCAAGCTCGCCTCGGCGGACGCTGTCGAGCAGCGCCGCGCACTCAACCAGTTCATCGCGTGACAGCGGGAACAAGCGACCTTTGGGAGTGCCTCCAACCGCATGACCCGACCGCCCTACGCGCTGCAGGAACGTGGAGATTGAATGCGGTGAGCCAAGCTGACACACCAAGTCGACGTCACCGATGTCGATGCCGAGTTCGAGCGACGCCGTAGCGACCAGGGCTTTCAATTTGCCATTCTTGAGCCGCTGCTCGGCATCCAACCGCTGATCCCTGGCAAGGCTGCCATGGTGCGCAGCGACATTCGTCGCGCCGATCAAGTCGGAAAGGTTCCGCGTCACCCTTTCGGCCATCCTGCGTGTGTTTACGAAAATGAGGGTGGTGCGTTGCTGTTCGATCAGGTCAGCTAGGCGGGTGTACACTTGGTCCCAGACTTCAGATGACATGATCGCTTCGAGGGGCGAGTCCGGAACCTGCAGTGCGAGGTCGCGTTCGCGGTGATGTCCCGAATCCACAATGGCGCAATCCGGGAGAGTCCCCTCGCTATTGCCATTGCCGACAAGAAATCGCGCGACGTCCTGTATGGGCTTTTGCGTCGCCGAAAGCCCGATGCGCTGCGGTGGATTTCTGCAAATGGAGGCCAGACGTTCGAGCGAGAGCGTCAGATGGCCGCCGCGCTTATTCGGCGCAATCGCGTGAATTTCATCTACGATCACGGTCCGGGTCGTTGCCAGCATCCTGCGGCCGGCTTCAGATCCGAGAAGAATGTAAAGTGACTCCGGAGTGGTCACGACGATGTGGGGCGGACGGCGGATCATCCGCTGGCGCTCGCGAGCCGGAGTGTCTCCGGTGCGAACCCAGGTCTGGATTTCTATGTTTGGCTCCCCATGCTGACGAAGTTTTTGGCGGATGCCGCCGATGGGCACCTCAAGGTTGCAATGGATGTCGTTCGACAGCGCCTTGAGCGGTGAGACGTAGACAACCTGGGTTTCATCCTTCAGCCCGCCGTCCACACCCTGTCGGACCAAATTGTCGATCGCTGCCATAAATGCCGCGAGCGTTTTGCCGGACCCGGTAGGCGCTGCGATCAGTACGTTACGGCCGGCCTTGATGAGCGGCCACGCCTCTGCCTGTGCAGGCGTGGGTGCCCTGAAGTGCTCGTCGAACCATGCCGCTACGGCTGGATGGAACAATGTCCTGGAAAGCATGCACGGAACCATGAGCCCGACGGACAAACGGCTCGCGGGCATACGTATGACCAAATTTCGGTTTTCCAGCCGATATAAGGTCCTATGGCGTCAAATCAACCGAGCCGCAGGGCAAAAACCTACAAGACAAAATTGTGACTGTCGGATACAAATAAACCGTCGCGCCGATAAATTAGAACCAGCGAAACGTCAGACATATGAACTTTGTTTCACCACATTTTTCTTGCCTGTGAAGAGAAGAATGGGGAAACCTTTTGAACAGGGACATGGGACGGGACGGTTTACTGACGCAATGGATCGCTAAATATGGCTATCTGCCAATTGTTCTAATTGGCATGGCCGGTCTTGCGCTCGAAATTGGCACTGGCGAATGGAGCGACACCATTGTGGCCGAGGCTCCTGTTGTGGCCGAGAGTTTTGTCGAGCGTCGGCCGCCCACGCAGGAAACCAAAGCCGAGCCAAAGCCGAGCATGCAGCTGGCGGCACGCGACCCTAATGCTCGATTGCTGGATGAGTCTGATCAACCGGCGTCGAAGGGCTACATCATGTACGCCAACTCGCCGACGCATTGGACGCCGGTGCCGCTCCCAGACGAGATCAGCACCGCCCGCGCCCCGCACGACGACAACATACGGGCCGAGATCGAGCAGGCAGCACTGTTGTTCGATGTCGACGTGCAGATGATGAAGGCGTTTGCCGAGATCGAGTCTAGCTACAATCCAAGAGCCAAGACCGGCAAATATAAATGCCTGTTCCAGCTTTCCGACTGGGAGTTTGCCAAATACTGGCAGGGCGATATCTATGACATCCGCGACTGCTCGATCGCAGCGGCCAGAAAATTTGCGACTGAGGCCGCCGAGTTCGAGAAGGACGTCGGCCGTGAGG
>DASXST010000073.1:0-4668 GCA_036505835.1 Pseudolabrys sp.
TCATGCGACCACCATTTAGCGGCGCGCCGCGAGATGTCGACGCCCTCCATCTCGGGCGACACCATCACCAGCTCGGGAAAGCGTCGTACGCCCGCCTTGTATCGCGCGTCGGGAAACGGCGCGGCGTAGGCTTCGGCTTCCGCTTCGCCCAAGACCGGCGTGGTACGCCGCATCAAGCGCGCGACGTCGAAGTCCGGATTGGCTTTGACATACGTTTTCCAATTGTCGAAGCCGGCACTTAGACTTGCGCCAACCGCAATCGTGGTGTTCATCACCAACAACCGCTTGAACCGCTCCGGCATCTCCATCGGCAGCGTGAGGCCCAAGAGTCCACCCCAGTTCTGCACGACGAGTGTGACGTTCTGAAGATCGAGCCGCTCGATCAACCGCAGCAGCATGTCGCGGTGAAAACCAAACGTGTAGACCGCATCCTCGACTGGCTTGTCGGATCGTCCGAACCCCAGAAAGTCCGGCGCTACCACGCGATGGCCGGCGGCCAGAAACACCGGGATCATCTTGCGATAGAGATAGGCCCAGGTCGGCTCGCCATGCAGGCAGAGACAAGTCTGCATGTCGGTCGCAGGCTTCGCCGGCCGCTCATCCACGGTGTGGACGCGCAAGCCCTCGTATCCTTTCAGATCGTCGAGGTAATGCGGTCGGAAGGCATAGCCCGGCAGCTGCGCAAACCGCTCTTCCGGCGTGCGCAACGCTTTGATGCGCGCAGTCATGTTGTCATACTCAGCCAAAGACTTATTCTTAGGCGCCCGTGCTCGGCCAATGGCCAATCGGCTCCGAACATAATCGAACTACCCGATATGATCATCGATTCCCAGGTCCACGCTTATGAGGCGAACACTCCGAAGAGACCCTGGCACAGTGTGCCCAACTGGCCCGATCATGTTACGGGCGACGAGATGGTGGCGGCGATGGACAAGGTCGGCGTCGACGGCGCGATCTTCATCTCGGCCTTTTCCATGTACCGCTACGACGCGAGTTATGCGGTGGAAGTGCAACGGGCCCATCCCGGTCGGTTCGCGATCGTCAAGCCGGTCGACCCAGACGATCCAGCCGTAGGCGACATCATCGCCGACTGGAAGCAGACACCGGGCACGGTCGGCATCCGCATCATTATGACGAAGGAGGCGAAGCGCGGGCCCAACGACCCGGGCGTCGACCGGATCCTGCGCGCGGCCCTAAAGCACGACTTTCCGGTCAACATTCAGTGCTGGGGCAACGTGGATGCAGGCACCGCGTTGATCGACCGCCACCCCGATACGCGTTTCATCATCGACCACCTGGCTATCCTACAGCCCCGCACGGCACCGGCCCCGCCGCAGCCGTGGGCAGACCTGCCGAAGGTGCTGGACCTTGCCAAGCGCAAGAACGCGGTGATCAAGGTGAGCGGCGCCTGCACGCTGTCCCGGGAACCGTATCCGTTCCCGGACATCTGGGATCCGCTCGCCCGCGTATTCGATGTCTGGGGTTTCGACCGCTGCCTATGGGGCACGGACTGGACACGCGCATACGCCGTCCTCAACTACGAGCAGGCCGTCGATCCCTTCCTCAAGACTGACCGCCTGAACCACAGTGAGCGAGCGATGTTGATGGGCGGCGCGTGCGCCAAGCCTATCGTTGGTCGCCGAAGAGCGCGTAGAAATCAAGCGGAGGGACGCGCAATCATTGGCGCAATCATTGGTGAACGAATGTAAGAGCGCTAGAAATATGGTCGGAGTGGCAGGATTTGAACCTGCGACCCCCACGTCCCGAACACTGTGGCTCATTGCCCTAGCCCTGAATTTACGGCGATTTTTGTCGGCTTTGCTCCCGTTCGTTCCGGTCTGTTCACGCCCATTCTGTCGCCATTCTGTCGCCCTAACTTGCGACCAGCGATGGCCGCTGCAGCACCGGCCTGATGATCCGGGTGATGGTGGCCGTAGATTTGCTCCAACGTCTCGACCGTCATGCCGAGATAGCCCGCCGTCTCCCATAGATCGGCCCCGCCCTGCATCGCCCATGTCGCGGCGGTATGTCGGAGAGTGTGCGGCGTGACACGCTCGTCGAGCTTGGCTGCGCGCACGGCGGCAGCGAAACCCCCGGCGGACCGAACGCACGGGTTTGCCGTTCCACTCAACCACCGCATGGGTCGCAATGCCCAGCCGGTGCCATCGTCGCAGGTGCGCCAAGAGGCGTTGCGGCAGGCGGACCGGCGGCTGGCGCTTCTTTGTCTCGCGTGCACCTTGCGCTCGGCGATAGAACAGGCCGCGCTCGACATCGACGTAACCGCGCCCGATGGCCGGGTGAAGCGCGGCACCGCAGATGGCGCCGTGACGTGTTCCGGTGTAAAGCCCAACCAAAGCGAAGCGCGCGATGTGCTTGCCAACGTCGCGCTTCGTGTCCTTGACGCGCATCACCTGCTTTGCCCGCCATGCGGCGCGGATAAGTTGCGCGGCCTGCGAGCGGGTCAGCCATTGCTCACGCGGCGGAGATTTTTCCGGCAACACCACCGAGATGACCTGTGAGCAGCGGCCCTCGGCGATGTGATGGTTGATGGCGGCGCGCAGGTCTTCAAGCTCGCGGCGAGCAGTTGCCTCCGTGACGGTTCGTGCTTGCCGATTTGTTTTTTCCGGCTTGCTCGATTTCCATTGCTGGCCAACCCGCCATTTCACATAGGCGCGGCAAAGCTCGCCGCTAACATCGGCCAATGTGTAAGGTTGCCAGAAATCGGCAAGTGTCAGAGTTCGCTGTTTCGTTTCCTCTGGGCGCGTATGCTTTGGCGCAATCTCGGTCAGATAAAGATTCAGAACGTCGAGGATTAACGTTTCAGCGGGGTCACGGTCGCGCTGTTTTGATGGCTGGTATTTGCTGGCGATGTATCTGCCAAGCGCGCGTTCAGCGTCCGCGCGCTCTCCTCTAACGCAGCCCGTGCTAATTTTGTGCTTTCCGTCGCGGATAACCCACGCTGCACGTTTGCGGAGCTTCCCGTTTTCTTTTCGCTCGGGCTCAAGCCAGAGCCTTGCGCCCTTTGATTGTCGCGACATTGTTTGCGCATCTCCCCTATAGCGTTTAGCGTTGTGAATTGTTTGCCCGCGATTGTCTCAATCGCGAGGTGACCCTTTGCAGCTTCCCGACGCAAGCCAGAGACGGTCATCCCCCCGTCCGGGAACGCAAGCCTAACCGCCGTTTTCAGCCGCAATGGCGTCTCTGGATTGATGTCAGGATTATCTGGCGTCATGCCGCCGCAACTCCTGACGGCGACGACGATGTCTTGCCGTCTTGTAACCTTGGCCTGCTTTGCTTTGTCGTCCCTTCCCCCGTTCCAACACTTCGGGGAAATGCTTATCGACGCGATCGACAAGCCGTGCGGTGTTGATCAACACGTACACGAACCCGGCTTTGTCAAGACCGTCGAGCATGTTGGCACTCGGTGGTTCGTCGAGGCACAAAGCCTCGATGCCGGATTTCTCGTCATAGACAAAAAGCGCCCAGCCGAGCACCGCGCCGTGTTCCCATTGATCAAATAAAATCCGTACGCGCTTGGCGGCGGCAGCCGGTTCGATGCCATTTCGCACCAATCGCGCGATCAGGCAGATTTCGACCGCGTTGTCACGATTGAACTTCCGCGCCTTCCCTTGCATGGTTTTCGCGTAGCGCGTCGTGAACGACAGGCGGTCCAGCCAATTTTGGATATCCTTTGTCGAAGCGCCGCTCAGGTCGGCCAGTTGGGCCATGTCGAGGATCGCTAGGTCCGCCAGCGTTACTTTACTCATATGAGTAAAGTACACGATTGCCCGCCCCCTGTCAATTTTACCCCCGACAATGAAAGCGGATTTCCGCACAAGGTCAGGTCTGCTTTACCCTCAAGAGCGGACATGTGCGTTGCAACTAGGGATGTCCGCTTTGGGCCAAAAGCGGACATCGCGAGTATTAGTCGACTATTCGATCTGCGCGCGCCAGCAATCCGTCGGGAATCGTGATGCCCAGTGCTTTTGCCGTCTGCAAGTTTATCGACAGCTCAATCTGCGTGGGCTGCTCGACCGGGAGGTCAGCCGGTTTCGCTCCGGCCAATATTTTTTTTACGTAATGGGCAGAGCGATGATACATTGCTCGTCTGGGCGGTCCGTAACTCATCAGCGCGCCAGCATCGGTAAACTCAGGAACGTACGCGATTGTCGGAAGCCGGTGTCTAAGTGCCAGCGCGGAAATGCGTTCCCGCAGGTCGTAGAGAGCGGCGTCCGACATGACGACGAGCGCCTCCGGGGGGTGCTGCCCAAGCGCCGCAAAGGTGGCGTCGAGTTCTTTCGCGCCTCTAAACTCGACCGGGCGAAGTGTCACCCCAATCGAACTGGCTTGGGCCGGAATCTGTTTGGACATCAATTCACGATTTGCCGGGTTGCTGGGATTGAACAGAATTGCGATATTCTTGATTGTCGGAAAGGTAGCGCGCAGAATCTCCACTAACTTGGGCATTACATCCTGCGCGATGTTAGATAGACCGGTTGTATTTCCTCCCGGTCGCGCAAGACTAGCAATCAGTCCGACTCCGACTGGATCAATGAGGCCAGTCATCACAATTGGTATTGTCGCGGTGGCGCGCTGTGCAGCGCGGGCCGCACTGATGGTGGTCACGATAATCGCGGCTGGCTTACGCTGTACCACTTCGACTGCCAG
>DASXST010000074.1:0-4820 GCA_036505835.1 Pseudolabrys sp.
AAACGGTTAAACGGAATACCGATCGACGTTCTGATTAACAATGCCGGCACGGTCGAGCCGATCTTCTATGGAAGCGGCGCGTATGAAGGCAATGACGATCCAGACCTAAGAAATTATGACTTTGATGCTTGGCTCGAGCTCTTGAAGACGAACGTCCTTGGACCCGCCCGCGTATGCGGTGCCTTCGTCGACAATCTTTCGGCCGGTGAGCGCTCAATTGCCGTCAATATATCATCCACCCTCGCATCCATCGGCACCACTTGGCAGGCAGGTCGCTATGCGTACCGGACCAGTAAAGCGGCGCTCAATATGCTTACCCGCAGTATCGGAGAATGGTACGCGAAGCGCGGCATCATTCTAGTGTCGATTTCGCCGGGCTGGACCCGTACCAAGATGGGTGGGCCAAAGGCCACGAACTCAGTCGAAGAATCGGTAAACGGAGTGCGCAACGTGATCGCAGGGTTGACAATGGCCGAAACCGGAAAGTTCTTGAACTTTAATGGTCAAACCATTCCATGGTAGCAACCGACCAATTTCTTGGTGTTTACCTGTTTCTGCACCGAATATGGATTCCCGGCTCGCGCCTTGCAGACAAGTTCAGGCAGGGCGCGTGAACTCGACTGCGTCGGCACGCACCGCGTCGTCGTTCACACGATCTGGATGCCGCCGTCAAGCTCCAAGTCGATGCCGTTCACGGCCTTATTGTCTAGGAGGAAGAACACGCCCTGGATGACGTCCTCGGTCATCGCCAGCCGGCGCGTCGGCGTCTTCGCGGTCATCGCATCGACTACCGGATTGGGTCCTTGCGCCAGCGCGCGCTTCCAGATCGGCGAGTCGGGCACTAGGCCGGGTGAGATGCAATTGACCCGGATCGGCGCGAGTTCCATCGCCATGGTCTTGGTCATGCCGACGATGCCGCCGTTGACCACCGAGATCATGGTCGATCCCGCATAGGGATTGGTCTTGGCGACGCCAGAGAACAATACGATTGATGAACTCGGTTTGAGCCGCGGCAGCGCGGCGCTGACCGTCTCGACATAACCGACGAGCTTGATGCGGGCGAGCTGTTCGGCCTCCGCGATCGCGAAGTCCTTCACGGTGGTGCTCAGTCGCATTATCGGCGTGATCACCAGATGGTCGATCGGCGGGCCGTCGCGCAGCGCCGGCCGGATCGAGGCTAAATCGCCGAGATCGATGTGCACGGCAGTTACGCCGGGTCCGATTGATTTGGCCGTCTCCGCGGCGCGCTCGGCACCACGGCCGCCGATCGTGACCTTGATCCCGGACCCGTGAGCCGCTTTCGCGATCTCAAGGCCGAGACCGGAGGTCCCCCCAATGACGACAAGATGACTGTTAGCTGTGGGCATGAACCCTCCTGCGTTAGCCGATTCATGTCAGGATTTAAAGCTGTTCTTGATCACGCGTGCCACCACGGCCAAATCCTTCGTCGCGATAGCCGGGTGTGGCTGGATCAGATGATGTTCGCCAATTCCGCGACCTTCAGCGACGGGTTAATCAGCCCCAAGATACGACTAAATAGGCCGGGACGGAGTAGTCTTGGCCCTTAGCCACCTGCACTGACAAATCTCTTCTGTCCAAACCTTAGAAATCAGTGCGCAGTAGTCTTACGCGAGAGAAGCAGCAACTTGAAAGCAAGGCCGCAGAAAGCATTAAGCCGAAGGAATTCCCGTCATGATGGACCTCAAGGCCTGGCTAGCTGTGCGCCAGGACCAAATAAACCGCATCGATGCATTGCAAGCGGCAATGGACAAGAGCGGCATCCATCCATCGGCTCACGATGCAATTCATTGGTGGCTTGACGCGGCAAGGGACGCGTGGGGCGACGATACGTTCGGAAAATGCGAGCGGCTTATCGGGCTGGCCGCCAAGAAGCTCGAAGACGAATTGGCCTGGAAGGAGCAAAAGAAAAAGCAATGACCATGGCTCTCGACATCGCTCGCTGCCTCTATCCGATTTTGATCGCGAGTCGCCTGCCGGACTTTCGCGGAATGTCCGCTTTTGGCCCAAAGCGGACATCCCTAGCTGCACTGCACATGTCCACTTTTGGGGGTAGAGCGGACATGCCTTTTTGCGGCGCGAATGTCTGCTTTTGACCCAAAGCGGACATTGGGGTCGCAAAGTGCTAGATGACAGCGCAAGGCGTGCTCCTGAGGCTCCGGTGAGGGCTGCATGACTCGGCGCGATTTCATCACCATTCTCGGCAGCACAGTGACGGCAATGGCCTGGCCGCTTGCGGCGCGCACGCAGCAGGGCGAGCGGATGCGGCGCATCGGCGTGCTTATGGCCTATGCGGAGAGCGATTTAACCGCGCAGTCTTGGCTCGCGGCGTTCCGGGCCGCGCTCGGCAAGCTAGGGTGGACGGAAGGCAGCAATCTCCGGATCGAACTTCGCTGGAGCGCCGGTGATGCGGATAGGCTGAGGATGTTGGCAAAAGAGCTGGTCGATCTGCGGCCCAATGCGATCTTCGGTGTGACCACGCCCGTGATCGGCGCCCTTGCCCGCGAGACGAGGACAATTCCGATCGTGTTCACGTCTGTATCCGATCCGATTGGCAGCGGCTTCGCTGCGAACCTCGCGCATCCGGGCGCCAACATCACCGGCTTCATGGCCAATGATCCCGCACTGGGCGGGAAATGGGTGGAACTATTGAAGGAGATCGCTCCGCGCACCGTGCGCTTGGCTTTGCTGTTCAATCCAGCAACAGTCGTGCCGATCCGATACTTAAGCCCTCCATTCAAGCTGCCGCATCATCCTTTGCCGTCCAGGCGAGTGCCGCTCCGGTTCATGCCAAGGATGAGATCGAAGGCGTTATCGCCGCCCAGGCACGCGATCCAGGTGGCGGCCTCATCGTGATGCCGGACCTGTTCAACGATTCAAATCGTGAACTGATCATTGCGCTGGCGGCCCGCTATAGTGTGCCGGCGATCTATTACAATCGCTTTTTTTCGGAGCCAGGCGGCCTAATCTCTTATGGTGACGCTCGCAGCGAACAGTTTCGCCTGGCGGCAGGGTATATCGACCGCATCCTCAAGGGCGAGAAGCCTGCCGATCTCCCCGTGCAAGCGCCGACAAAGTTTGAGCTGGTGATCAACCTAAAGACCGCCAAGGCGCTCGGGCTAAACATACCAACGGCGCTTCAACAACGCGCCGATGAGTTGATTGAATAAAGATACAATTTGCTGCGATGCGTGAGTCCGCTTCTGGCCCAAAGCGGACATCCGTAGTTGCACCGCACATGTCCGCTTTCGGGGGTAAAGCGGACATGGGGCGCCAGCGAATTAAACTCTACATGCCTATCGATCGAGGAGATCGCGTCGGCGATTGGCTCTATCTGCCCGAGACGCTTTATGCAGTCATGCTGATCATGGTCGTCTCGGCTGGCGCCGGACCGTATAGCCTCGATGCCGTGATCCTACCTCTGATCGACAAGCACATCGGGTAAATCTCTCTTTTCTTGGACGGCGGGCTTTGTGTTTTTAGTTGTAAGTCACAGTTTCGTTGCTAAAGCACATTGCCAGACCTACGCTCGCGAACGGAGAAATACGATATCCGAATTGGAGCCGTCCATGAACCAAGTACAAGTCGAGCAGAAAAGCTATCAGATGCCGCCGCAGGATGGGTTTACCGTCGCACACTTTCTCACCGTCGCCGACATCGAACGATCGGCTCGATTTTACGAAACGGTTTTCGGAGGCCGCATTCTGAGCAGAGGCGACAGCAGCGGCGCGCCGGGGTACATCCAGATCGCGAACACGTGGCTCATTGTCAACGTCGGGGGCGGTCCGACACCCGACAAACCATCGGTAACGCTCAGCGTCCCCGCCGACCCCGATTCAGTCAGTAGCTTTATGAATATCCGCGTTGCGGATATTCAAGCGTGCTATGAACTATGGCGAAATCGAGGAGCCGAGTTTATCACTGAGCCGAAGGAAAAGTACGGCGAGACGCGCTGCTACATTCGCGATCCTGACGGTTATATTATAGAAGTTGGGCAAAGTAAGCCGGGCGTCGCTTACGGCTAAACGGCACGACATGTGAAAGCATCTGTGGTGACCGCTTACACTCCGGCGACGTGGAGTCCCGGAGGACGGATAGTCGTCGGCTGCCGCGGTCGGCGAGGGCGCGTTTCGGCAGAACCCAGACTTGATGTCCGCTATTGGCCCAAAGCGGACACGCCTTGACAGTGCAAGGTAGATTGCGCCGGTTATCTTTCCTCTTTTTGGTGATATTATCTCAATCGGAGTTATCGCCGCACAGGGGAGGTAGCTATGATCCCCAACTGGTTTTCAAAGTTCTCCGCATTACTGCCTCGTGTCGCTGGCTTGGCCGCAATCATCTCCTCAGCGGTTGCGATGGGCACCTCTGCGGCAGATGCGCAATCCAGCGCCGCGCAGATCACAGTTCTTTACGACGCCTTTGGCAATAACTCGACGATGAAGAAAGACTGGGGATTCTCTGCACTGATCGAGTATGACGGCAAACGCGTACTGTTCGATACTGGCAACAACGCGGACATCTTTGCGCACAATGTGGAGGCCAAGGCCGTTGATCTAAGACAGCTTGACTTTGCAATTGTCTCCCATCGCCACGGCGACCATACAAGTGGGTTAAATCACCTTTTGAAAATCAACCCCACGGTGAAGATCTATGCACCGCAAGAGAACTTCGGTGTGTTCGGTGCGGCTCTGCCAGGCAGTTTCTACCGGCGCAACGAATCCCTTCCTCAGGATATGCGGTATTTCGATGGCAGGGCACCCGAGACGCTTCGCTTTGGCAGCCCGTGGCCTGAAGGTAATTTC
>DASXST010000075.1:0-16554 GCA_036505835.1 Pseudolabrys sp.
CGAAGTTTACCTGGGCAAGCGCAAGCATGGCTGATTCACTGCTCAGGCTCGAGAACGTGACCGCCGGCTATGGCGACGCCGTCGTACTGCACGGCATTTCGCTCGACCTGCCCGAGAATGGCAGCCTGGCCGTGCTCGGCCGCAATGGCGTCGGCAAGTCGACGCTGCTGTTGACCATCATGGGCTACACGCAAATGCGTGCCGGCCGGCTGGCGTGGCGCGGCCAGGATATTTCGCGCGTGCCGCCCAACCGTCGCGCGACCAACGGCATCGGCTGGGTCGCGCAGGAGCGCGAAATCTTTCCGTCGCTGTCGGTTGAGGAGAATCTGACCGTCGCGGCGCGGCCAGGCGCCTGGGATGTCGATGCGATCTTTGCACTCTTTCCGCGCCTCGCCGAACGCCGCCGCAACATGGGCAACCAGCTGTCCGGAGGCGAGCAGCAGATGCTCGCGATCGCGCGCGCGTTAATGACCAATCCGGCACTGATGCTGCTGGACGAGCCGTTCGAAGGCCTCGCGCCTGTGATCGTCGATGAGCTCATCGCGGCGATGAAGACGATGCTGTCCGACCGCCGCATCGCCATCATCCTGGTCGAGCAGCACACCGATATCGCGCTGGAGATGACGGCCGAGGCGATTGTGCTGGAGCGCGGCGCCGTGGCGCACCGCGCGCCATCCTCCCAGTTGCTGAAAGACACGGCCACGCTCGAGCGGCTGGTCGGTTTGCGCGTGGCGGCAACAGCGTGAATGCAGCGGATATTGCCACCAAACCCGTTCGTTCCCGCAATGCTTTTCGATACGTTGCATCGGGTTGCACATAGCTGCAGCGGCGTGAGAAAGTACCCATTATCAAAAGGATTTCCTGCATGGCCGACCCGATGATCCCCCGCGAACGTGCCGAATACTCCGCGATCGTGGATCGCCCGCCACTCAAGTTGCCGGGCAACGCCCGCATCGTGTTCTGGACCATCGTGAATTACGAGGTCTGGGACATCGGCAAGCCGATGGCGCGCCAGCTCCTCCCGGCGCCGACCGGCGTGCAGCTGATGCCGGACGTCCTGCATTGGACCTTCCACGAATACGGCATGCGGGTCGGCTGCTGGCGCTTCTTCGAGTTGTTCAAGCGTCTCGGCATCAAGCCGACGCTCGCCGCCAATGCCCGCATCTGCGAGGACTATCCGCGCGTCGCCGAAGAGGCGCGCGACGCCGGTTGGGAATTCATGGGCCATGCCTATGAGCAGGGTCCGATTCACAAGGAGACCGATCAGGCCGGCATGATCAAGCGGAGCATGGATATCCTGACGAAGTTCACCGGCAAGAAGCCGGTGGGCTGGCTCGGGCCGGGTCTCACGCAGACGCTCGACACCACCGAGCTGCTCGCGGCCGCGGGCGTGAAATATATCGGCGACTGGGTGTACGACGATGAGCCGACCGTGATCCGCACCGCCAAGGGACCTCTCGTCACCCTGCCCTATACGGTTGAGCTCAACGACATTCCGATGATGCTGATCCAGCATCACGAGAGCGACTATCTGCTCAAGCGCACCATCGACCAGTTCGACCGGCTTTATGCCGAGAGCGCGAGGCGCGCCAAGTTCTGCGCGCTGGCAATCCATCCCTACATCAGCGGGCAGCCGCACCGGATCAAGTATCTCGAGCAGATCTACGACTACGTGAACAAGCACGAGGGCGTGCTGCACTGGAACGGCGAGCAGATGCTCGACTGGTACCGCAGCATCGCCAAAGTCGAGGCTGCCGCGTAGCCCGCGATGGCTTTAATGAGGATTCTGGATACTAATTAAGGCGCATACATTGTCTGACGGGGCGCCGGCTTACCCGTGTCCGCTGCCCCGCCCCAGGTTCCCAGAGTGTGCATTCTCTCTGTCGCCACGTCGGCGTTCTTCGGTTCGGTGCCGGCAGCCGTGTAGACGTTGCGGGCGACTGCCAGCAGCCCGGCCCTGGCGTCGGGATCTTTAAGCGCTTCGTTAAATCGTTTGTCATCGCGCCATGTCCACGTGCCGCGTTGCAGCCGCGCATAGACCAGGCCGGTTTCATAATCGGCAAAATTGATGATCGGAATCCAGCGCGCGCAGCGCTTCAGAAAGTCAACGTTGCTTTCCGGCGAAAGGTCCTTGTTGGCGTAGACATCGTCCGCGCTCTGCGCATGAATATTGATTTTCCTGAATCGCTCGATGTCAATCATTCTTTTGATATCGAGGATGGTAATTTCTCCGTTCCAACCAAATGCCGCTGTCCGCGGGGGGCGACCTTCCGCGACACTGTTGTCGACAAACTCGTAGTGGACCCGCTTGCCGGCTATCAATGCCCAGGTAAAAAACAGTTCAGGCATCCCGGCATAGGCTTCGACATTGTGAGCCAAAAGATCTTCAACCGCCTTGTACCGGCCGACCCTGAGCCCGCGAGTCCAGGCACGCTCGACGGTCATTTCCGGCGGCGTGATCATGAAGAACATATAGACAAGGTCGCCAAAGCGGGTCAGCAACTTGCTCGACCCCTCTTCGAGATTGGGCACAAAGCTGTCAAAGCGAAAACGGTCGATCAGCAGGTGCGGCATTTCTCCTCTGGCAGCACGGTCAGCCATCCTGCGGTCCAGCTTCTTGTCGATGATTTCAATTTCGTGTCCCGACAGGGTGCCGGCATATTTGTAAGCGGCGCCGAGTGATCCATAATCGAGGAGAAACTTTCGCCAAATGTCCGGGCTGATCAGCGCGAACTCATCCCAGGGTAAATTGAGTTTTCCCGCCAGGATCTTCTGCAGCGGCCGCATCGTGCTCTTGCCGGAGGCTGATGCGCCCTTGACGTTCATAACGACCGGCTTTTTGTGCGGCGGCAACGCACGGTAGCTTTCGCTCGCAACTGCTTCCTGGACAAATGGGAGGATGGCGTCCCCGATGACTTTGCTGCCATAGTCGTTGCAAACCAGTATGACGGCCAGCTCCGACAGCAATGCGTGGTCACCGGACAAGCGCCCCTGTCTGCTTATGACTGCTGTTGCGACTTCATATAAAGCTGCGGAACAGACCTGCTCCAGACGGTCCTCAGTGTTTTGCGATTTTTTCGACCATTGGGACAGGATGCGCTGATCGCGTTCCGCCACTGTTTCCGCCAGCTTCGGCGCTGGCTTTCTTGACCTGCCAAATAACAGGCGACGCCACTCGCCTGTTTGATCGGTGCCGACTGGCGTCCTCGTTTCGGCAAAGGCATTCGCGAGCTCCCGCTCGATGACGACAGAAGCCTTGTGCCCGACCTGCTCGAAGACGCGCGCCAACTCCGCGCGATGGGGCGTGATAAATCGATCAAGGATGGTTGCGGCGATCTTGCGGAAGTTTCTGCCCAGGTCCTCATCATCACGGCCATCGGGGACGGCCAGGCCGGTCATCACGTGAATCAGCAATTCATGAACGATCAGGCGATCGGCCCGAAAGGCGACAAGCTCGTGCACCGGCAGCCCGCAGTAGTCGCTCAATTCATGCGCTTTTGCGATGCTGGTGGAAACGTTCTCGCTGCGGAATATCGTCGAGAGCGGTAAATACTCGCGCGGCAACCGGGACTCCAAACCCGGATTCCATGCTCCGTATTCGGCTGACGAATTGTTGTTCATAGCTCACGGCTTGACGCAGCGTGGTCCCAATTCGAAATTGCGCCCGAGGTTCTCCCCGGTTGCAGTGCGATAAGAGCAAGCTTCATGGCCTGTACAATAATCGAGCCACCTGCAAAACTACCAGCCAATCATAATACGAGGAACGCCGCGTATGAATTTCCCCAAGCCCAGCGTCGGCATGCTACCAAACGACCGCCTCGCCTATTCCGCGATTCCGTCGCGTAAACCGCTGAAGTTGCCGAAAGGCGCGCGCATGGTGGTGTGGACAATCACCAATGTCGAAGAATGGGATCCAACACAGACCATGCCTCGCACGGTGCTTACGCCGGCCGCCGGCGGCTCACCGATGCCCGATATCCCGAACTGGTGCTGGCACGAATACGGCAATCGCGTCGGCTTCTGGCGCCTACTGCAGGTCTATGACGATTTCAAGATTCCCGGCGTGATGAACATCAATGGCGTCGCGGTGCAATCCTATCCGGACATCGTCGAGACCTGCGTCGAGCGCAACTGGGAATTTATCGGCCACGGCTTTACCCAGCGCAACATGCAAAAGGTCGAGAACGAGCGCGCCGACATCCGTAAGAGCGCGGAGGTGATTGAGAAAGCCACGGGAAAGCGGCCGCGCGGCTGGCTCGGGCCCGGCCTCACCGAAACCTGGGAGACGCCTGACATCCTGGCCGAGGAAGGCTACGACTACGTCGCCGACTGGGTGCTCGACGATCAGCCGGTGTGGATGAAGACGCGCGGGAAGCCCATCCTCAACATTCCCTACACGCAGGAATGTAACGACGTCGCCATGATGCTGATTCAGCACCACAAAGCGAGCGAGTTCTACGAGCGGGCAATGGACCAGTTCGAGCAGATCTACAAAGACGCGAAGGGCTCGGCGCGGGTGATGGCGATTTCGGTGCATCCCTACATCATGGGCGCGCCGCATCGGGCGAAATATTTCCGCAAGATCTACGAGAAGATCCGCAAGAAGCGCGACGTACTGTTCTGGACGGGGTCGCAGATCGCGGATTGGTATATGAAGGTCGGGCCGAAGCCAGCGTAACATCATGCCTATGCATCCACGTGAGCGACTGGCCTATTCGCCAATCGAAGGCCGGCCATTATTAAAATTGCCAAAAGGTGTGCGGCTGGTGGTCTGGCCAGTGCTCGCGCTCGAGGAATGGGACATGGCGCGCCCGATGGCGCGCATGGTGATCTCTCCACCGCAGGGCCAGCCGATGCTGCCCGACCATCCGAACTGGAGTTGGCATGAATACGGCATGCGCGTCGGCTTCTGGCGGCTGCGCAAGATGATGCTGAAACTCGGCATCACGCCAACCGTCACGCTTAATGCCCGCGTTTGCGAAACTTATCCTGTCGTAGTGAAGGCCTGCATCGACAGCGGCTGGGAGCTCAATGCGCATGGTTACGATCAGGTCCCGATGCACAAGCTCGACGACCAGCGCGCGGTTATCATGAAGTCGATGGACGTGATCGAGAAATTCTCCGGCAAGCGGCCGCGCGGCTGGTTCGGTCCTGGGCTGACCCAGACCTTCGATACCCTCGATTACCTTTCGGAAGCCGGCGTCGAATACATCGGCGACTGGGTGCTCGACGACGAGCCCGTCACATTGAAGACCAGCCACAAGCCGGTCGTGGCCCTCCCCTACAATTTCGAGATTCACGACATTGTTATGATGGCCTTGCAGCACCTTCCGTCCGATCAATGGCACGCCCGCGCGCTCGATCATTTCAAGACCCTGTACGCTGAGTCGGCCGAGCGGCCGAAAGTCATGGCCATGGCCTGCCATCCCTATCTCTCCGGCGTGCCGCATCGCATCGGACATGTGGAGCGAACGTTCGCGGAGATCCTCGCCCACGAAGGCGTGGTGAGCTGGGATGGCGCTAAAATTCTCGACTGGTATCTCGACGCGCGGGCAAAATCGGTTGCATGACGGCACCGGGCATTGCCCCGATACTGAAATTTGGGAGCAGAGCTGGAGAAATTCCGCGTGCGGGTGGTGCGGTTGACCTGTACGTCGGGCGTCTCCGGCTTGCCGCAAATGAGCATTCCAGCTGGCACGATCGACGGATGCCCTGTTGGCCTCTCTTTTATAGGCTGGGCAGGCGGAGACGAAGCACTGCTTGATCTTGCTTGTGAATTGTCGCGTCACGGCGGCATGGCGGCGTGAGACTTTTTGTGCTTTGACTGAGCCCCGGAAAGTCTGCGGATCGCATCTATGTCTGCAACACACTTTCTCGACAGAAAAACCATAGCCGAGCTGACGGCGAGAATGTATCTCGACACCGGGGCAGTGAGGTTTATGAGCGACAAGCCGTTCATTTTCACGAGCGGCTGGGCAAGTCCGGTGTACAACGACTCCCGCTGGCTGATGTCGTTTCCGGATGTTCGCTCGACCTTGATGGATTTTGCGGTCAATGCGATCGAGCGCGACATCGGCCGCGGCAAAATCGACGCGGTGGCCGGGGGCGAGACCGCCGGGATTCCGTTCGCGGCTTGGGTGGCCGACCGCCTTTACCTGCCAATGCAATACGTGCGCAAGAAAGCGAAGGGTTTCGGCCGCGGCGCCCAGATCGAAGGGCAACTGATCCCCGGACAGCGCGTCTTGCTGGTGGAAGATCTCGCCACCGATGGCAAGAGCAAGGTCAACTTCATCAACGCGCTGCGGGAAGCGGGGGGCAAGTGCGACCACTGCTTCGTAATTTTCTTTTACGACATTTACCCGCAGAGTAGGAAAATCCTTGGCGACCTCGGCGTGACGCTGCATGCGCTCACCACCTGGAAGGACGTGCTGGCGGTCGCCAAAACGAGCGGAAAATTCGAACCGAAAATGCTGGCCGAGGTGGAGAAATTCATTCACGACCCGGCTGGCTGGTCGAAGGCGCACGGCGGCGTGGCGGAGGCTGCGGAGTAAGTTCGTTCGTTAGATGGCAAGGAGGCCTGTCATGGCGAAAGCAAAACGCAAGGGACAAGCAACCAGGGCAAAAGCGAAAAAGCGCAGCACGAAGATCGCCGCCGCTAGATCCGCGAAACGTGCGCATCACATATCGACATCGCGCGCCCGCAAGCCGCAACGCTTCACTGTCAGCCATCATCGGGAGGATGACTTCGACCACGGCTTGCGCCCCTACTCCGCCTATCGCGATCTCGGCATCGCGCCCGCGACCAGCGGCATGGTGCAGGCGCACGTGATTCGCATGACCAAGCCGTTCGACGAGAAAGAGGTCGCGATCGAGCATTACCACGATGTCGAGTTTCAGATGATCTACGTGCTCAAGGGCTCTTTCACCAGCGAGTTCGAGGGCCAGGGCGTGCACACGTTCCAAGCCGGCTCGTGCTGGATCCAGCCGCCGAAAATCAAGCACACTGTGCGGGGCTATTCCGACGATTGTGAACTACTGGAAATCATTATGCCGGCGAATTTCGAAACGGTGACGCTGAAGTGAATCGATTCGACCATCGTTCCACCCCGCTGGGATGGGTAAGACTTATTCGGCAGCACTGCGCGGCGAATCCCTCCACTCCGGTGCAGGCATGGGCCGCCAGGCGCGCTTGAGCTTCAGGTCGTCGGCAATCGCATTTGCGGCGATGTAACCGGCTGCACCATTGACGCCGCCGCCATTGCCCGATGACGAACCGCACAAATAGAGCCCCTGCACTGGTGTGCGCGAGCCGGGCATAAGCGGATGCGGCCTGTTGACGCCGAGCTGGTTCGGCACGTAGGCGCCCATGCGCACTGCGCCCTGACGCATGTTTCGGTTCAGGCGTTCCACGTCGAGCGGGGTGAACAAATAGGTGCCGAGTAGATTGTCACCCTCGAGATTCGAGGCGTAGATCCGCCAGTAGCCGAGAACGCGCTGCGTGTAGTCGGCCCGGTTGCGCTCCCATTCCTCCGGCGAACCGTCGACCGAGTAGGGCGCGAACGGCCACCAGAATGCGGAATGCTTGCCCGGGGGCGCATAGGTCGGATCGAACAGGCTGTTGCAGGCGCCATTGCCCATCAGCACCCTGGGGAATTTCTTCGCCGCGCAATCGTCGAAGCAGCTCGCCACGTCCTTAATGTCGTCCATGCCAAAGAAAATGTTGTAGGCGCGCGACGCGTCGGGATCGAAAGCCGCTGCGCGGTATGCTGGCGGATTTTTGAGCGCGAGGTGCAGGGTCACCAGGCTGTGGTTGCCCCAGTGCCAGGTTTTTGCCTTTTCGCGAACCGGCTCCGGGAACAGTTCCTCTCCGGCCATCTGCACCGTCGTCGGGAAATCGATGGCGCTGGCGATGAATTTCTTCGCGTCGATCGCGCGTCCGTCGGCCAGCTTGACTCCGGTCGCGCGCCCCTGCCTGGTAACAATCTGCTTCACATCGGCGCCGGTGATCACCTGCCCGCCGGCGGCGTCGAGCACGCGGGTCAGCGCATTCACCAGCGATACCGCGCCGCCAACCGGCAGCGTGAAGCTTGCGATGTTGGCAAAGATCGCCGGGAATACGATGCCGGCGCCCATCACGTTCTCGGTGGTGATGACGTGCATGTATGATGTAAACAGCGTGCGGATGCGCTCGTCGACGAAATGCTTGCGCACGACGCTGAACAGATCATGCTGAGCGTGGGAGAGCAGCTCTTTCGCCTTGGTGCCGCTCAGTCGCTCAAAAAGCTGCTCGCGCGGCATTGGCGCATTGTAGAGCAGGCAGGCAAGTAGTGGCCGCATCTCGAGACAATATGTGTGCCAGAGTGCGCGAAAAGTCTCTGCATCTTGCTTGGAAAAGCGCGCGAGTGAGGCGCAGGTCTTGTCGAGATCCTTATGGATGGTGATGCAGGTGCCGTCGCGGAACACTGCCGCCTGCTGCACCAGCGGCTCGATATAAGAAAAGCCGTAGCGATAAAGCTCGAGGTCCTCGATTAGCGGGCAATGGCTCATGCCCATGTAGAAATTGGCATGCAGGTTGAGCCGGAATCCGGGAAGGATGTTCGCGTCGGTGCTGCAGCCGCCGCCAATGCGGTCGTTGCGCTCGAGCACGACGATACGCAAGCCGGCTCGTGCGAGGTAAGCCGCAAGTGTCAAACCGTTGTGACCTGCCCCAATGACAATTCCGTCAAACTCGGCCATTTGGCACCTAAATTCAGCTGTTGGACCTAGTTTTTACCCCCAGCCCACGCATGAAACGCTCGCGAATTTGTACCGGATCGCGATCGGTGGTTGCCACGGCCGGCTTGTTGTCGATCCGCGCGGCAATCAGACTCGGACCCTCGCCTTTCAGCGCAGATGCCGCTAGCCGCTCGAAATCCGCTTCGTCCGCCGCCCAAGAGCTGTTTGCGATGCCTGCACCGCGCGAGATCGCGACAAGGTCGGCGGCAGCCGAACTCGCCGTCGGCTGGGAACCAGTGATCTGATAGATGCCGTTGTCCCACACGACGATGGTAAGATTTTTTGGTGAGCGCTCGGCAACGGTTGCGAGGCAGCCGAGCTGCATCAGCAGCGAGCCGTCGCCCTCGAGCGCGATTACGTGACGCTGCGGCTGTGCGATGGCGACGCCGAGCGCAATCGGGATCGCAAGACCCATGCTGCCAAGCATGTAAAAATTCTGCGCCCGCTGCCCGCTGGCCCACAGGTCGAAATTGGCATTTCCGATCCCGCCGACAACCGCTTCATCGCGCTTGAGATGGGCCACTAGGCGCTTGGTCAACTCGAAGCGGTTCATCACCTTGGCATTGTGCGCACCCAGAGCACCGGCTGGTTTCGCGGTCATGGCGCTCTCAAGCCTCGAATACCTTGCCGCCTGTCAGAAGCGGCGAAAGAATAAAAGTGACCGGCGCCTGTGTCGCCACCGCCTGCTTGATGGAGCGGTCGATGCTGAACGCGAGCTCGTCCTGGCGGGTGATCGTTATGTTTTCGACCGCCAGCGAATTGAGCACTGGCCGCATGGTCTTGCACACCAACGCCTGGCCAAGATTGAACTCGCCCAGCGTTCCCCGTTCCGACACAAAGATAAGCGCGGGGATCTGGCAAGGCACAACCAGCGAAGCAAGCGCATTTGGGATCGTACCAAAGCCGCTGGTCTGCATGAGAACAGCGCCGCGCATGCCTCCCATCCATGCGCCGCTGACGATGCCGAGCGCCTCTTCTTCACGGGTCGCGGCGAAGGTCGTAAAGAATGGATCGGCATGCAGAGCTTTGATCAGCGGCGTGAACACCCGGTCTGGCACGTAAACGACGAGCCTGACGTCATTGTCTTTCAGGGTCGCGAGCACGATGTCGTGCCAGGTGTCTCCTCGCGTCTTGCTATCTGTCATGACGGAAGGAACCGCGGACCCTTGTCGTTTGAATGAGACGAAATTCGCTGTCGTTGACCAAACTGCCGACCCGCGTCCGAGCCCATTGCTCCAATAATCGCAAAAGCTTAGCCTAAGACTAATATCCGCGCTAATCAGAAAATCTGGCGAAACCTGAAGGGGAGGACGTGACAAAATCCAATCGGAATTCGCTGCCATCACGGCGCGTTGTCATCAAGGGCGCGAGCGCGCTGGCTGCCGGCGTCGCCGCGCCGGTATTCCTGCGTGGGCACTCGGCGTATGCCGCCTATCCCGAGCGGACGGTGAAGATCGTCGTGGCCAACACGCCGGGCGGGCCGTCCGATCTGGTTGGCCGGATGATTACCGCCGCGCTTCAGCAATCGACGGGCAAGACCTTCATCATCGAGAATATCGGTGGAGCCGGCGGCAATATCGGCATGGGCGCCGCCGCGCGCTCGGAAGGCGATGGATATACGTTCCTGCTCGCGACCAATGCCTATTCAGTCAATGCCAGCCTCTACAACAAGATCCCCTATGATCCGCTGAAAGATTTCGCCGGCGTGTGCGAGCTGGCGACCTCGCCCAATACCTTCGTCGTCAAATCGGACCTCCCGGCAAAAACGATGAAAGAGTTTGTAGAATTGGCGCGGGCTAATCCGGACAAGTTCAACTGCGCGACGCCGCCGATCGGCACGACGCCGCAGATCCAGCTCGAGGTTCTGAAGATCCGCGAAAAGCTCCCCAAGCTGGAGAACGTCGTCTACAAGGGCGGCGGTGATGCCTTGCAGGCGCTGCTGAGCGGCACCGCGCAACTGAGCTCGGGCTCGCTGCCGCCGGCCGCACCCCACATCAAGGCCGGCACGCTGCGGTGCCTGGCGGTGACCGGCGAAACCCGCTGGCCGGACATGCCCGATGTCCCGACCATGACAGAGCTGGGCTACAAGGATTTTGTGTTCGCGACGGACACCGTGCTGCTCGCACCGGCGAGGACTCCGCCCGAAGCCATCAAGTGGCTGGAGCAGGAAACACTCAAGGTTCTCGGCACGACGGACATGAAAGAGAAACTGTACCAGGCCGGCTTCCTAGTGCGGCCGAAAGGCGCCGACGCGGCGTGGGCGCGGGTGACCAAGGAAATCACCATGTTCAAAGAGATCATTGACCAAGCTGGCATTCAGAAATTGTAGCGAAGTCGTCGTCGGCTAAACGGTATGGAAATCAGGACGATCGAGCCGATCGCGGTCAGCTTGCCGATGCTCAAGCCGGTCATCATGGCGGGCGAGGAGGTCGGGCGTGCCGATAATGTGCTGGTGCGCATTGAGGCCGACAATGGTGTCGTCGGCTGGGGCGAAGCAGCCTCAGCTCCCCTCATGACCGGTGACACGCTCGAGAGCATTGTCTCCGCTGTGAATTATCTGAGTTCCGCGTTGCGCGGCCGCGATCCTGCCGACATTTCCGGTGCCCTCGCTGTAATGGATGGCCGCTTGTACGGCAATTATGGCGCCAAGGCCGCGATCGAAATTGCTCTGCATGATCTTTCTGGGCGCCTGACAGGAAAGCCGGTGCATGCACTGCTTGGCCAGATAAAGCGCAGTCGCATGCCCCTGCTCACGGTGATCGGCGGCGGCGACAACGATGGCGATCTGCGTGATGCGCAGAAGAAAAAGGCAACGGGCTTTACCGCCTACAAGATCAAGGTCGGCATCGACACGGCCGAAAAGGATGCCGCGCGCACGCGCGCGATTTGCAAGGTGCTGGGCAGCGGCATGCTCATTTCTGCTGATGCCAACCAGGGTTACAACACCGAACAGGCACTAAACTACGTGCGAGCGGTGAAGGGATTTGGACTCGACTTTTTCGAACAGCCCGTTGCAGCGGACAATCTTTGCGGGATGGCCAAAGTGGCGGCAGCGACCGATATTGCGGTCGGCGCGGACGAAGGCATTCATTCACTCGAGGACATCAAGCGGCACCACGAGCTTAACGCGGCGCGCGGAGTCAGCCTGAAGGCGATCAAACTGGGCGGGCTTACGGCGCTTGTCGAGGCGGGAAGATTGTGCGCACAACTCGACATGAGGGTAAATATTTCGTGCAAGACTGGCGAATCGAGCATTGCCTGCGCGGCCGCATTGCATGGCGCCTCTGTCCTTCCGGACATCGCTTGGGCGTTGACCCTCACGCATACAGGACTGGCCGAGGACATTTCAGCTGCGCCAATACCGATTGGCAACGGCCATGTGGATGTCCTCAGGCGGCCGGGCCTCGGTGTGGATGTCGATGAAGATCGCGTGCGACGGTATCGCGCCGCAGTCGCGGTTCGCAACGTGGCGTAGACGGGGTACGCGCAAAGGCTCTCCGAAAGCTCCACTGCGGCTGCAGGACGGTTTGGTTGCACCCAAAAACACTGCAAAACCGATTCCGCTTAGCTCGGGCGAAAAATCCTGTCGATAATTTTTTTCTTTGACGCTTTTACCGTGCGCCGGATCGAAGCCGGACAAATCGAGCCTCGACGCGCAACTATTGTGGTTGTGAGACAGGCCTTCGAGCGGGCCGTGGTCGAGTTCATTGATGAAAACGGTGGCGGTCCAGGCGTGCGCTTGCGTAAGCGCCGGCGGGGAAAATAGTTATGCTCGCTGGAGGGCTCTTGTCAGCCATCGCCGAATCATAGACTTTTTAAAACTGAAGTGAGTTGCCAAGCGAAAACTAATTTGATCGCAGCTTCATTGAAGGCATTAAAGCAGCAAGTCACTGAGTAACACGATCGAGCCTTCGGCCAAGTCGAAGACTCCAAGCAGCAGGTAACCGGCGACCTCGGACGTCTTGCTCCGTCGGCGGTTGCTTCGAATTTCGTTAACAGCGTTAACTAAGTTCGAGCTGCCAACTTGGAAAGTCTGATTGGAGTCAGTACGGAAAAGGGTGCGTCATTCGCTGTGCGCCGGGTGCAATGAAGGAGTGATAAGAGACTGTCTCACCCGGTGCTTAAACAGTAATGCGGGGTTCACATGAAACTTTGCTCGATTAGCATTTCTCTTGTGATCTCATGCGCATTTGTACACAGCGCTTTGGCGCAAATAGATCTAAACACTGCAGCGAATGTTGCAGCGAACGTCGCACGAGGTGCTGTCAATACAGTCACTGAAGGACCGAAGGCTGCCGGACGCGTTATTAAAGGCGAAAATCCGGTTAAGGTAATTAAAGACGTTGTGAACGGCCAGATCGAAATTCTTATTAGGCCACACGAAGTGGTTGCTGGAGCTGATCAGAAAATAGAAAACCACGTGAAGTCCGTTCTTCCAAAAAAGCTAAGTCAAACTATCGAAATTTCGCGCGTGCCGGAAAAACTGCCGAAACAAGCGCCTATCGTGCTCAGCAGGACAGCCCAAGATGTTCTCGACACAGGAAAAGTGGGAAACGTTATCGGAGTGCCTTTGTCGATAGGGGCAAGGCAAGCGGTGGCGCTTTATCAAGATAGAGCGAAACCAATTCCTGCAGACATCAGATTTTATTTGACTGGCTTATTTTCAAAAGAAATCCTCGACCGAGCCCAGTTTGCTATCGACGAAAATGTGGGTTCGCACGGCATCATCAACAAATTCCGAGAGGCATGTGCGGACAATCACGCTGTCACAGCCGATAATATGATTGTATTTGCAAAACCGCCTACCTCGAAAGACATTTGGCTTTGGGCCCACGAAATGCAGCACACTGTCCAGTACAAAAATCTCGGTATTGACGGCTTCGCCGCGAAGTACACGACGGACAGTGGCGCGATGGAAAATGAAGCAAATCAGAAGGGAGATCAAGCAGTCGACAACTATAATGAAATGATCAGATTAATTGTAACACTGGAAAAATGAGCAAGTGATTAGCACACTGCATTTAGCTTTTAGGGCAAAGCGGACATCCCAGTCTGCCGATACGCGCTTTTTTGGCGCTTTACGCGCCTCAACGCTCGACGTGCGCTGCCCTTTCCGGGGCTGCCCCTTGTCATCGCCTCGCTGCATATCGCCCCTCGAGCAGTCCACGACGATGCTCAATCCTAGGCAAATCCTTGCTTTCGCGCCATGGGAGGATGTCCGCTTTGGGTCATTAGCGGAGATTTCGCACTGCAAATCGCGATGTCTGCTTTACCCCCGAAATCAAGCGCGCCAAAGCAATGTCCTGCTAAGAGCCAAAAGCGCAAAAGGCAACCGCGCCGCGTTTGCGATGCAGTCGCTTCCAATTTCTTTGTGCTTATCGAGTCCGACAGATCAGCCTGGGCATTCTGATAGGCCAGTACAGTTCGCGAGGGTGTAGCGCGCTGCTACTTCATTCCCACTCGCTGCTTCCAATGCCTCGTCGGATACTTCATGAATGAGAAGGTCTTCTTCGTTCGAGGTAGCAAGAAACGTGCTCATGTAACGATCTCCTATGACCACTCTGCGAATTCCAGGTCTGTGGATAGCATATTCGTCGAGTGGCTGCCGCAAATCAGTAGAGCAGAAGCCCCAACCTTTCGGCTAGGGCTTCGCGTGCGAATGCGCTGGAAAGGGGCAAACCAAACCACGCACCCAGCACCACAATTTAGTAGCATTCAGATGCGCGCTGGTCATGTCCGCTATTCGTCATAAGCGATGTCAAGAACCTGATACCCCATGATTCACTCCGCGTGTTGATGTCCGCTTTGGGTCAAAAGCAGACATTTCGCAGCGCAATCGTCATGTTCGCGCCCGAAAGCAGACATCAACTGGCCTCGAAGTCGCAGCGTTTTTTACCCAAGATCGCGGCGAAGCCGCCGAACGACGAGGCTGACTAGGAGGATTACCAGACCTAAGGCGGCGGCGGCGAAGACTAGGTTATTGGCGAACTGAGTGGTGGCGGCCGCATGCGCGGAAAAATAGACAGCAATAAACACCCATGCTCCTACCCATAGCGCTGCTCCGATGGCATTGAACAGAAGGAATCGCCACCAGGACATTCTTAAAGCGCCTGCAACGATCCCGTTTAGTTGACGGAGAACGGGGAAGAATCGAGCGAATAAGACGGTGGTTGATCCGTAGCGCGAAAATATTTCTTCAGCGGCGCTGATGCGTGCATCAGTGAGGCCAATCTTCCCACCGTAACCGGTAATCGTTGCTCGGCAGATTGTTTTGCCAATCAAATACCCAATATTGTCGCCTAGGACCGAACCCGCCCATGCAAAGATCAACAGCGCCGGCAACGACATCTCGCCGCGGTGCGCTAGCACTGATGCGAAGATTAATAGTGTTTCGCCAGGCAACGGCACGCCAAGCGATTCGAACGCCAGAATTAGCGAAACCGCGAATACGCCATAGTGCTGAACGAAGGGTTCTAGGTTTGCAGCTATATGCCCGAGGTGTTCCAAAGTACTAAGTCTCCGCTGATACCTCAAAATATATAGTCGCGGTGAATGGAATGTCCGCTTTGGGTCAAAAGCAGATACTCTGAGTTAACTTGACGTCTCCGAAAGCAGATATTCGGCGTTGCAAAGCAATGTCAGCAAAGCGCCATGACCTTCGTCCCTCATTTGATGACCTCGTTGGCGCGTTGCCTTTTCTTCCGGACTTGACCACCCACCGCCTCAACGGGATGCCCGGCCTGAATCCACGCATCGATCCCACCCAGAAGTGGTCGGATTTTTTTAAATCCTGCGCGTTTGAGGTGCTTAGCAGCGGTGGCGGCTGATTCTTCATTCGGACATGCGCAGTACACAACAATCTCTGCCTCGCGTGGGTAATTCATTATTATGGGATCGATGTCCGCCGGGTGCGCTGAGACCGCACCTGCAATGACGCCATCGTTCTCACGAATCTCCTTCGGCCTGACGTCAAGAATAAGACGAGTCTGGCCGTCGTCGATTAATTTGCGGAGTTCCGCAACGGTAATGCGATCCATGCGTAGTTGACGAATAAATAATCGTCGCTGCAACCATTTTATAAATACGTACAATCCAATCGCAGCCAGGACGGCGGCGACACCAAACTTTCCGTAATCTACGAGCGTGGAGAGGAAGCTTGTGATTGCATCTTGCAATATCAAGCCCAGTGCAACGAAAGCGCTGACGAAAATCGTTCCTCCGATAAGGTCAAGCAATAGAAAAGTGAACACGGACATCTCGGTGACGCCGGCCATTGCCACCGATATAAGCGAAAGTCCCGGAATAAATTTCGCCAGAACAAGCGACCAGGGGCCTGCCCTTGCGAACACCTCCTGAGTTCGCCGAACGCAGAAATCCGGCGAAAAGGAAACCCTGCAAAGGAGTCCTAGGAAGCGTCGCCCGTATTTCCGACCACACCAATACTGAAAGAGATCTGCAATTGCGATTCCGCCGATGCCAGCAATGATAATTCCAATGATCTGAAGATGGCTTTGGGCCAGAGCTGCCGCTACCAGTAGAATCGGAATAATGGGGAGAGGCAGTCCACTTTGAGCCAGAAGAGCATTGAGAAACACAACCAACAGACCATGTTGCTCGACGAGCGTCAGGATGTGTTGCATCGTTTTGACTAGGTCGTCGCGATTAAGCCGATCGCTGATTTAGTCATCATCAATGTCGCTGGCACTAGGATCTTCATTTAACCAGTATTGCCACTAGGTCAACAAAGAGCTCGCGGTGCAATCGCAGTGTCTGCTTTAC